>JAEEIC010000223.1 GCA_016281165.1 Bacillota bacterium
ATCCTCTGCCGGACCCTGACGAGGGATCCGGATTAAGAGCGCGGAAGATCTTCAAAACAGCGCCCGCGAATGCCCGCGCGGCCAGGACGCGATATCATGGAACGCCCCGGGATAGCCTCCAGGGCCCCGCATAATAAAGTAAAGCAGCTGTTACGCAACAGCTGCTTTTTAACGTAATTTACTTAAGATCTCAAGCTTTTAGGGGATCCGCCCGCCGGCGCGCATGACAGACAGGTCTCCGCCCGGCAGGGATCATATCGCCCGGCGCCTGCCGCCGTCCCTGTCCTACCTATCCTTACTCCCCCTGAGCCTGGGCAGCCACCAGTCCCTGCCGTAGAGGACGATCTCGGCGAAGAGGCTGACCGGAAGGGCCGTCAGCACGTCGACCGCCGAGTGCTGCTTGACGAAGCAGACCGCGGCGCAGACCATGAGCACGAAGAAGACCAGCAGTACCTTCGCCCATCTGGGCAGGGTCCTGTCCTTAAGGCCCACCGACATGATGCCCATCGAATAGGCGACGTGCAGCGAGGGGCTGACCCCGGTGTTGGTGTCGAAGGAATAGATGAAGGCGATGAGGCGGGTGAGGAGATTGTCGCGGGGGAAGAACTCGGGCCTCAGATCCTGCCTCGTGGGCCAGACGATGTAGAAGAACATGGCGACCGCCTGGGTGATCATGATGAAGGTCTGCACCTTCCTGAAGCTCTCGACGTCGTAAAAGGCGGTGCGCAGCAGGGCGATCACGCAGAGGACGTACCAGCCCACGTAGAATATGACGAAGAACTCGTTGAAGGGGATGATATCGTCGAGGGCGCAGTGCACCGGATGGCACTTCTCGGCCGGGATCAGGTTCTCGGTGATGAAATAGAGAGCGAAATAGACCAGCCAGCCGCCCAAGAGCTTGAGATGGGAGAAGCGGGGATCGTTCAGTTTTCGCAGCGAAAAGCCGGAATAATCAACGGGTGTCTTGAACATGGGATTGAGTTTCCTCGGAATAGTACCTGACGGGCAGGCTTTTTGGGTAATCCCGCTTGGGGATGTTGGGATAAGGGACCACGGTGTGCTCGGGGAGGGAAGCGGCCAGCTCTGTCACGCTCCGCGAAAGATACGAGATCACGCGCTGCCTTTCTTCTTCTATGGGCGCCTGGGGGTCGAAGTATACCGGCTTTCCGTAGACCATCTTCCTGAGCCTCGGGGAGATGTACAGGGGGATGAAGGGAAGCTTCTCTCCGGTCCTGCGGCTGTACATCCTGGCGACGTCTATGAATCTGTCCCGGAAATGGTAGATGATATTGTTGCAGAGGCCGTAATCCTCGGGGAAGATCACCACCCGGCAGCCCTCCGTGAGCCTCTTCACGCTCTCTTTAAAGGTCGAGATCACCCTCACGTCGTGGCGCACGCCGATGGTGTGGGCGTTGTTGAAGAGCAGGACCGCGAGCGGCACGATGGCGTAGCTGAGGAGCCAGTAGGACCAGCGGATGTACAGGGGCTTCTTCGACCAGAAATCGCTGAAGGCGTAGGCCTGCACCTCGTCCTTTTCCATCATCTCGGCCTCGCACCAGGTGTAGTGCGGCCCGGGGACATAGAACTCGGCGGCGATGGGGCCGTACATCTGGCAGTGGTTGCCCACGATGACGCCGGGCCCTTCGGGGATGTTCTCCAGCCCCTCGTACTCGTATTTGGGGGAGAACAGCCTGATGAACCATATCAGTATGCGGTATGTGAGGGGAGTCTTCTTTTCTTCCATTGCCTCGGGATCGGTATCTTACAGTAAACGGACGGACAAAACTGCCCGCCCGCTTTGTCTTTATTTATTATACTGTAAGTAAACTGATATCGCAAGTGGCCTGACGCCTCAGATCCGCGGCGCCCTATCTCACCTTGGCCCTCTTCGATCTGGAGGTCACGAAGCTCCAGACGAAGTCCATGTCCTTGTTCGCGACCAGCAGCTCGTTCTTGGAGAAGGTCTCCTTGACCGTGATCTGGTGGCGCGACCTCATGGCCTTGACGCTCTTCACCTTGTCGAAGGACGTCTTCTTTATATTCTGGGTGGCCGAGAGGAAGCCCTGGCCCGACACCGTGGTGTCGCCCTGGGCCAGGCCCACCATGGCCTTTATCCACTGCTCGGCCTTCTCCCTGCTCACGCCTTTTTCCTGGGGAGCGTTGATGAAGCCCTTCTCGTCCATCTCGAAGATGAAGACTCTGCTCCAGCCCTCCCGGGCGGCCCTTAAGATGTGCATCAGCACGGGGATGACGATCAGGGCGGCGAGGATGTAGAGCCCCAGCTTCCAGGGGGCGAAGAGGGCCGAAAGGGCCTTCTTGCCGATGACGCCCATCACGATGTAGGCGATGAGGGCGGCCGCTCCCAGTCCCAGGCAGAGCTTGAGCCACTTGAGCAGGTACTCGAAGTCCAGAAGCATCTTTTCTTCATAGACCCAGCGGTATTTGCCGTCCGCTGTATGTATTATGTCGCTGTCGGCGGCCAGCGTCGGCGTTACCGGCGCCGCCTCTTCGGGCGCTTCCGCGGGAGGGACTTCTTCCTCGGCAGGGCCCGGGGCTCCGCCCGCCGCCCCGCTCCCCGTCACGGGGACGGGCGCGGTCTCAACGACCTCCTCGGTGTACTTGGCTTCTATAGGCTCTGTGCCGGCGTCAAGGGACGCTCCGCATTCGGTGCAGAACTGGGTCTCATCGGGCATCTCGGCGCCGCAGGCAGGACAGGTCTTCATTTTTCGATCCTCCTCTACAGGAAAAGCACTTATACATAGTGATTTTATCACAAGAAAAGGCGCTCTGGAATAGCCGGCGCTTAATTTATCGCCGCGCCTCTTCCTTACCGATCTCGCTCAGGACCTCCGCGGTGCAGTGTATGCCCTGATAGAACTTCTCGAGCGTGAAGTTCTCGTTGGGAGCGTGCTGGCTCTCGTCGGCGTTGCAGTAGGGGACGCAGATGGAGGGCAGGCCCGCGATCTTCGTGAAGACGTACTCGGGATTGGTCGCGCCGGTGAGGGGCTGGATCACAGGCTTTACGCCGTAGACCGTCTCCACCGCCCTCATCACCGCCCGGCAGGCCGGGATCTGGGGATCGGTGCGGGAAGGCCAGACGGCGGAACCGACGGTGAGCTTCACGTCCGGGTCGTATTTGGCGATGTGCGCCCTGATCTTCTCGATTATATCCTGCGGATCCTGGTCCTTGACGAGGCGGAAGTCCATCTTCGCCACCGCGTGGCCGGGGACTATGGTCCTGTAGCCCGCTCCGGTGTAGCCGCTGCCCAGGCCGTTGATGTTGAAGGTGGGGCGGAACATGCGGTTCATGTAGAAATCTTCCTTGCTGAGCTCCGTGGGCCTCACCGCGCCGGTGACTCTCTGTACGTCCAGAGGATCGAGCTCCAGAGCCTCTATCATGCCCTTCTCGTACGCGGTGGGCGGGATCACGTCGTCGTAGAAGCCTTCGATCGCGCATCTCCCGTCCTCATCCACGAGCGTCGAGAGGAACTTCACCATCTTCCAGGCCGCGTTGGGGACGTTGTTCCCGTGGTGGCCGGAATGATTGTCCTTCGCCGCCGTCTCGATCTCGAAGGTGCAGTCGACCATGCCCCTGGTGCCGAAATGCATGGAGGGCCTCCCGTCGGGCTCCTGCCCGCCGTCGGCGTCGTAGACGAGATCGCAGGCGAGAAGATCCTTGTGGGGGATGATGAAATCGAGTATGTTGGCGCTGCCGTTCTCCTCTTCTCCCTCAAGGAAGAACTTGATATTGACCGGCAGCTGCGTGCCCGTGGCGACATATGAGCGCAGGGCGAGTATGTGGGCGAGGAACTGGCCCTTGTTGTCGCCGACCCCGCGGCCGTAGATGCGGCCGTCCCTCACCTCGGGCTCGAAGGGATCGCTATCCCACTTGTCGAGGGGCTCGGGGGGCTGCACGTCGTAGTGGCCGTAGAACATGACGGTCTTGGCGCCCGGCTTGTCGGTCTCTATATGGCCGAAGATCACGGGAGCGCCGCCCGTGGGATAGGCTTCGGCGCTGACCCCTAGGCTCCTGAGCAGGCCCAGTATATACGAGCAAGCCTCCTCGATGCCCTGGCCGCGGCTGGCGATGCTGGGGATGCGCACCAGTTCCTTCAGGGTCTCAAGATCCTTTTCTCTGTTCCTGTCGATGTGTTCGTGGACGTCTTTTACGCTCATTTTTATCCTCCCGCTATATCTTTTCGATTATAAGCTCCGCGGAGCCGTCCTCAAGGGAATTGTACTGATCGAGATGGATGTGGGATCCCGGCTCCTCTTCCGCCAGAGCCTCCAGTACGCGGGCCAAAGAGAGCAGCCCGCCCCTGTCGGCGGATATCAGGACGCCGCCCTTATCCGGGCTCACTTTGATACTATACGCGTCTTCCCAGACTATGTTCATGAAGCTCCTCCGCGCCGAAACGCGCCGCGCCCTCAGGCCAGCACGCCGGCCTGCCTTAAGCAGAATATCCAGATGAAGATCGTGAAAAGGGCAAAGAAAGAACTCATGGTCACCACCTCGGCTGCCAGCTCGCCGTCGCAGCCGTAGCTCTCGCAGGTGGAGACGCTGACCACGGCGGAGGGAGCCCCGAAGGCGGCGATGAGGGCCGCGAGGCTCGCCCTGTCCCAGCCGGCGGCGACGGGCACGATCATGACGAGAGCCGGGATGATCACGAGCTTTAAGAAGACCTGGCGCAGGGCCAGGCGGCTGTTGGCCTTCATGTGGGCGAGGTCCAGGCGGGCCCCCATGGCGATGAAGGCCAAAGGCACCACGCAGCCGGCGATGCCCGCGACGACCTTCTCTCCCAGAGAAGGCATGGGGATGCCGAGGAGCGACCATACCGCGCCCAAAAGCACGGCGTCGACCAGAGGCACCCTGAGGAGCCTGATCAGAAGCTCGCCGAAGGAGGTCTTTTTCCCCGCGCCCTCCTCCCCTTTATATGCCCTGATCCTGCCCGCGTAATGCTCCATCAGGGGAACGGAGGTGAAGTTGACGGTGATCAGCAGGGCGGTCAGTATCATCAGCACCTGGGGGGCGCTTCCCGTCATGCTCTGGGCGATCGGCAGGCTGAACATCATGAAATTGCCCTGATATACCGTATGTACCAGGGCTCCCTGCTGCGCCGGATCCGGCGACATCTTCTTCGAGAGGGCGGTCATGGCGAACATGATGACGAAGGTCGCGATCATGGCGTAGGACGCCGCGGGCGTGCCGAAGATGCTCCTGATGTCGGAGGTATACATGCTCCTGAAGAAATTGACCGGCAGGAAGAGCCTGAATATGAGGCCGTTTATGGCAGCCGAAAACTCGTCGTCCAGTATGCCCGCCCGCCTTAAGAACATGCCGAGCAGCAGATAGACGAAGAAGGGCGCTATGAGGAGCGCGGTGGAGATGAGATTCTCTAGCATATGGCGGCCTGCTTTCGGGCCCGGACGCTCCTCAGCCTATGATCCCCAGCTGCTTGAAGCAGAAGATCCAGAGGAAGAGGGTGAAGAGGGCCAGGGTGGAGCTGATGGTCACGATCTCGGCCGCCAGCTCGCCGTCGCAGCCGTAATTCTCGCACATGGTGTAGCTGACGATGGCGGAAGGAGAGCCGAAGGCCGTGATGATGGCGACGATGCTGCGCTCGCTCCAGCCCGCGAGCAGGGGCAGGGCGATGAAGACCGCGGGCGAGACCACGAGCTTGATGAGGACCACCGTGAGGGCGATCCTGCTGTTGGCCCTGATCTTGGAAAGGTCGAGCCTGGCGCCCATGGTGATGAAGGCCATGGGGATCACGCAGCCGGCCATCCCCTTGATCACGGTGTCCCCGAGCTGGGGCATCGGCAGCCTCAGGATGGCCCAGATGAAGCCTATGACCACCGCGTCGAGGATGGGGACCTTGAAGAGCCGGACCAGAAGATCTTTAAAGCCCGTCTTTTCGACGTCCTCACCGCCTTCCGCGATCCTGATCTGCCTCGCGTAGTGCTCCATCATCGGCACGGCGGAGAAATTGTTGACGATCATGACCACGGTGAGGATGATGAGTATCTCGGAAACGTCCTCGCCGAAGACGCCCTGGGCGATGGGCAGGGCGAAGAGCATCACGTTGGCTCTGTAGCCCGCGTGCACTATGGCCGCCCGGGTCCCGGGCTCTTTGGAGAGCTTTTGGGAGATCCACATCATAAAGAACAGCATGGCCAGGGTCCCGAAAAGGGCATAAGGAGCTACGGGATCGCTGAAGATCCCGCTGATGTCAGCCTTGTACATGCTGTTGAATATGTTTACCGGGAAAAAGACCTTGAAAAGCAGGCCGTTTAAGCGGGAGGCCAGCTCATCGCTGATGACGCCCCGCTTTCTGAGCATCATGCCGATGGCCATGTATGCCAGAAAGGGGGCGACTATAGACGCTGAGGCCCGGAGGTTCTCAAGCATTACTCGAAGCTCGCGCAGGCGAAGGCCGCCATGAGCTTCGCGCAGTCCTCGACGTCGGAGATGGAGACCATCTCATTGGGACTGTGGGTGTATCTGCAGGCCATGGAGACTCCTCCCGCGGGGACGCCGTCCAAAGACAGCTGGGCCGCTCCGGCGTCGGTGCCGCCGGCCTTGATGACGTCCATGGCGTACTTGATCTTCTTTTCTTTGGCGAGTTCGACCAGCCTCGCCACAACCTCGGGATGGCAGATGACGCTGCGGTCCATGACCTTGATGGCGGCGCCGTCTCCGGCCTTGCAGCTGCCCACGTGGGGAGCCTTGGGCATGTCGTCGCTGTGGGTGACGTCGCAGGCCAGCATGTAGTCGGGATCGATGGCGAAAGTCGCGACCTTGGCGCCCCTCAGGCCCAGCTCCTCCTGGGTGCTGAAGACGAACCACAGGTCGTTATCGCTCTCCTTGATCATCTCCATCGCCAGGAGTTGGGCCACGCAGCCCGCCCTGTCGTCGAGATAGGCGCCCACGGCCATATTGCCCTTCTCGAGCTTTCTGATCGGGGAATCATATACCGCGACGTCGCCTACGCCCACCAGGGCCATGGCTTCCTCTTTGGTCTTCACGCCCAGGTCGATGTAGAGCTTCTCGATGGTGAGATCCTTGAAATCGCAGTCGCCGTCCTTTTCGACGGTGCCGCAGACGCCGCCGGGGAACTTTACCGAGGCCGCCAGCAGCCTGAAGGGGTTGATGCCGCCGATGCAGCCGAAGCGCACCTGGCCGCCGTCCTCAAAATAGGTGACGATGAGGCCCAGGGAATCCATATGGGCGGCGAACATGAGTTTGGCGCCCTTTCCTGCCTTGTGGCAGATGAGATTGCCCAGGGCGTCGGTGCTGCACTTGTAACCAAGAGGCTTGACCAGCTTCTCTATGTTCTTTCTGATCTCGGCTTCGCGGCCCGAGGGACCGTAGCTTTCGCAGACCTTCTTCAAAAGTTCAAAGGTATTCATTATTTCCTGGCCTTTCCGCCGGCAACGGCTTCAACAAAGAGCTTAACGAGTCTGAACGCGTCGTCGGCGTCCTTCTCGGAGATGACAAGGGATGCGGTGTGGGCGTAGCGGCAGCAGACGGAGATATTGGCGACCCTCACTCCGCCCCTGCTGGTCTGTATCGCTCCGGCGTCGGTGCCGCCGGCGATCTTGGTCTTGACCTGCCAGGGGATGCCGTTCTCGTCGGCGAGGGAGGTCAGCAGCCTGAAGAGGCCCTCGTCATAGATGGCGCCGCTGTCCATCATGCTGATCACGGGACCCAGGCCCGCGGAGGTGACCCTGGTGTTCTTCGGCTGGGCCGGGACGTCGGCGGAGCTCGCGCCCTCGATTATAAGGGCGATGTCGGGCTGCTCGGCGTAGGCGGCGCCGTAGGCTCCTCTTAAGCCCACCTCCTCCTGCACGGTGAAGGCGCAGGTGAGATCCATGGGCAGGTCTTCCTCGAGCAGATCGAGCATGAGGGCGCAGCCGAAGCGGTCGTCTATGGCCTTGGCCTTGATCATGCCGTTGCCGAAGCGCACGAAATCGCTGTGGAAGACGATCTGATCGCCCAAAGAGACCAGCTTTTCGGCCTGCTCCCTGTTCCTCGCGCCGATGTCGATGTACATCTCGACGTAGTCGGGAGCATGCTTTTCTTCTTCCTTGCTCACCATGTGGAAGGCCTTGAGGCCTATCACGCCGGGGACCATGTCAGGCCCGATGTAGACCTTGTGGCCCAAAACGACGCGCTTGTCGATGCCTCCTACCGGCACGAAGCGTATATATCCGTTGTCTTCGATCTTCTTGACCATGAAGCCGACCTCGTCCATGTGGGCGGCGAGCATCAGCCTGGGGAGCTTCTTTCCCGCGGGGGCCTTGCCCTTCTTGGTCACGATGAGGTTGCCCATCACGTCCTTCCTCACGGTGTCGACGTGGCACTTGTTGACGGCGATGTCGAGGATGACGTCGCAGACCTCATCCTCATAGCCCGAGATGCCGGGCATCATGCAAAGCTCTTCCATATATTTCAGCATGAGAGCACCTCCTCTCCGGGATCGACGGCGAATTCGGCGAGTATCTCGCCGAGGAGCTCCATGTCTCTTATGCTGCCCAGCTCAAGCGGGGTGTGCATGTAGCGCAGGGGCAGGGACACGGTCTCGACGGCGACTCCGTCTCTGATGATCTGGATGCCCGCGGCGTCGGTGCCGCCGGCTCTGGGCTGCACGGCCATCTGGAAGGGTATGCGGTGTTCCTTGCCTACCCTTCTGAGGCTCCTGGTGACGGCGGGGCAGGCTCCGGGGCCCATGGTGATGACGGGGCCTTCAGCCAGCTCGCTGACGTTGTTCTGCGGCTTCACGTCCGGGGTCCAGGCGTGGCAGACGTCGACGGCGATGCAGACGTCGGGGTCGATGCCGTAGGCCGCGGGGATCGCTCCTCTGTAGCCCAGCTCCTCGCAGGCGCTGCCCACGATGTAGACGTCCCAGGGGAGCTTCCTGTCCTTGAGCAGCTCGGCGGTGAGGCAGAGGCTCACGAAGCAGGCACGGTCATCCATTGACTTGCTGACCACGGTGTCGTCGCCCATGGTGAAAAGAGAGGTCCTGAAGCTTACCGGAGTCCCGACGGGGACCATTTCCACGGCCTGCTCCTGGGTGAGGCCCACGTCTATGCGCAGATCCTCCATGGGGATGGATTCGTTTCTCTGGGCTTCGGTGAGCACGTGGGGGGCTACCGTCCCCACCACACCGAAGAGAGGAGGATCGGTCAGCACGGTGAGCTCCCTGGAGGGAAGCATGCGCCTGTCGACTCCCCCGACGTTGGTGAAGCGAAGCTGACCTTCGTCGTAGCCGGTGACCATAAGACCGATCTCGTCTATGTGGGCGACCAGCATGAGCTTCTTCGCGTTCTTTTTGCCGCAGCGGATGACGCCTATCGCGTTGTTCATGTGATTGACGTAGACCTCATCCACGTAGGGCTCGAGTATCTGCGCCGCCTTGTCGGCGACCCTGTGCTCGAAGCCCGACGGCGCTGTCGATTCGCAGAGCAGCCTGAGACTTTCGATTATGTCCATCATAATCTCCCTTCTTTAAATGATCTATTGCCAGAGCTTTTCGGGGTATATCCCCTGCTCCTTCTTAGCCGCCATGGCCCTGGTGACCAGGTCCCTGTCCTCCCTGTAGGTGACGCCGAACCACTTGTCGTGCGCGGGCAGGACCCTGACTACGGCCTTGCCCTCGCTCACCAGGTCGCTGGTCACGAGGGGGATGTAGAACTCGCCCTTCACGGGGTTCGTCTCGATGATGTTCTCAAGAGCCTTGGGGAAGCGCTCCTTGAGCTCGGTGATTATCGAGGGGGTGAAGCCGAAGAAGTTCATGGAGACCGGGGTGCCGAAGGGCAGCTTGGTAAAGGTGGCGCCTCCGTCCTCGGAGAAGGCGGGAAGGCCCTCGTACCAGGCCACGCAGGTGCGCTCGTCTATCTTGACCAGGCGGTCGTACTCGTCCTTTACGCATATGCCCCTGGCCACACTGCCGTTCTCGCTGAGGGTGTTCTCTATCATGTAGCCCGCCATGCAGTACTGATACTTGTCGGTGTCCTCGAGGCCGTCCAGATAGTCGTACATGACCTTGAAGACCCCGGGCCCGTAGTAGTCGTCGGCGTTGATGACGGCGAAGGGGCTGTCGATGAGGTCGCGGGCCGCCAGTATGGCGTGGCCGGTGCCCCAGGGCTTTACCCTGCCCTCGGGGATCCTGAAGCCCTCGGGGATGTCGTTCATGTCCTGATAGGCGTAGAGGATGTTCATGCCCTTAGCGGCTCCTCTGTCCATGATGGCCTTGAAATCTTCTTCGATCTCGTGCTTTATGATGCAGATCGCGGTCTCAAAGCCCGCTCTTTTCGCGTCGTAGAGGGAAAAATCGATTATGAGCTCCCCTCCGGGCCCGATGGGGTCCATCTGCTTGAGTCCCCCGTAGCGGCTGCCCATGCCGGCGGCCATAACTACAAGTACCGGTTTATTTTTCATTTTTTTCGGCCTCCTGTCTGACCTTATCCTGAAGCGCCCTGGACTGGGCGAAGAGACACTTGAAGAGCTCTTCGGCGTAGGGGGCGAGCTCCCCCGCCTGCGCCCTTCTCTTTTCGAGGATCTGCTCTTCCCTGCGCGGATCCCGCGTGGGAAGGCCTTCCCGTTCCTTCAGCCGCGCTATCTCAAGGCTTATCTCCATGCGCCTTTTGAATAGTGACAGCAGCTGTCCGTCGACTTCGTCGATCTCTTTTCTGCGATCGTTAAGATCCATGTTTCTTTATTTTTTCGCTTTCGCGTTCTGTCCTGTGTACGTGAGCTCTCATATGGCCGGCCCTACAGCGGCAGGTTCTCGAGTATGGCTTTGCAGGCCGCCTCGACGTAGCTCCTCGAGGTCGCCAGGTTCATCCTCACGAAGCGGGCGTACTGATCTCCGCCGAACCAGGCGCCGTAGTCGAAGGCGATGCCGCACTTGTTCTCGCAGAAATCGCGGACCTCCTCCTGGGTCTTGAAGTAAGCGCCCAGGTCTATCCACAGCAGGTAGGTGCCCTCGAGCTCGGCGGTCTTGACCTTGGGAGCCCTCTTGGCGAAGGTGTCTCTCACGTAGAGGTAATTGCCCCAGATGACGTCGCGGACCTCGTCGAACCACTCGCGTCCCTGCCCGAAGGCCGCGGCGCTGGCGACGTAGCCGAGTATATTGCCGCCGGTGGTGTGCAGGCGCTGCTGGAAGTCCTTGTAGCGGGCCCTCAGCTCGTCGTCGGGGATGATGATGTAGGAGTTCTGCAGGCCGGCGAGGTTGAAGCTCTTGCTGGCCGCGCACATGGTGATGAGTATGTCGTCGTAGTCGCCGAGGGTGGCGGTGGGGATGTGCTTGTGGCCTTCCCACTCGAAGTCGGCGTGGATCTCGTCGGATACCACGTAGACGCCGTGCTTTTTGCAGACGTCCATCATGCCGCGTAGCTCGTCCGCGGTCCAGATCTTGCCCACCGGGTTGTGGGGGGAGCTCATGAGGAAGAGCTTCACGTCGTTGTCCGAGATGGTCTTCTCGAACTTCTCAAGGTCGAGGGTGTAGGTCATGCCATCCCTGTCCATGTCGCACATGACGAGCTTTCTGTCGTTGGTGGTGGCGGCGTCCTGCATGGGATAATAGCAGGGAGTCACGGTCATGACCGCGTCGCCGGGCCTGGTGAGCATCAGGACGACCATGTTGAAGGCCGCTACGATGCCGCAGCCGAAGCATATCCAGTCTCTTTTGACCTCATAGCCGTGGTACTTCTTCTCCCACGCGATGAAGTTCTCGTAATATTCTTCGGGCGGGATGGAATATCCCAGGGGATACTTGTCGATATGGGCCTTGAGAGCCTCCTTTATGGGCTCCGCCAGCTCGAAATCCATGTCGGCTATCCACATGGCGATCAGGTCGTCGCTGCCGAAGCGCGACCACATGCCGTCCCACTTTCTGCTTCCCGTTCCTTTTCTCTCAACGTATTTTACGCTCATTGATTCCTCCTTTATTTCCACCGGCCCCGTGCCGGATCGTGTTCCTGACTTTCGCGGACTGCCCGGCGCGCGGGCGGGCATCTTTCGCGGGCGGGCTGCCATAAACGCCTGTGTCTTCCGCCGCCCCGCCTTATCCGCGGCCGGGCGCGGACACGGCGATGGTCCCTGCGCGCGATTTCATAATATTTTATCAAAACAGCCCTGAATTATCAAGTGAAGAGGGCTTCACATAAGGGCCGGGAAGGCAGGAGGAGGAAGCTAAACACGCATACGCGCAGGAGATCCTCAAGTGA
>JAEEIC010000224.1 GCA_016281165.1 Bacillota bacterium
CCAACAGGGACGGCAGCGCCGGAACAGGGGGCTGCATATTCTGCTCCGCCGAAGGAAGCGGGGATTTCGCGGGCACGATCCCGCAGCAGACGGAGCTCCTCAGAAGAAAGTGGCCGGACTCCCTCTATCTCGCCTATTTTCAGAGCCATACGAACACCTACGCGCCCGCCGAAAGGCTGAGAGCCCTATGGGACGACGCTCTTTCGCATCCCGGGGTCGTCGGTCTCGCCGTCGCGACCAGGCCGGACTGCCTGCCGGATCCGGTGCTCGACCTTCTCGCCGAGTACAACGAGAAGACCTTTCTCTGGGTCGAGCTGGGTCTGCAGACCATGCACGAAAGGACGGCAGAGCTCATCAACCGCTGCTATCCTCTCGCGGTCTATGACAGCGCCGCCCGCGCGCTCAAGAGCCGCGGCGTCAGGACCGTTACCCACCTGATACTGGGCCTTCCCGGCGAGACGAGAGACGACATGCTCGCCTCCGCCCGCCACGTCTTTTCCCTTGACCCCTGGGGGATAAAGCTCCACATGCTGCACGTGATGAAGGATACTCCCCTGGCCCGCATGTATCCCGGGGACTGCCCCCTCATGAGCCTTGAGGAATACGTCTCGCTGGTCTGCGATATACTCGAGGAGGCCCCGCCTTCGGTCACCGTCCACAGGCTCACCGGCGACGCTCCCGGCAGGCTCCTCATCGCCCCCGAGTGGACCCGCGACAAGCATGCCGTCCTCAACGCCATACAGAAGGAATTCAAGGCCAGAGGGACACATCAGGGGATCAGGGCATTATAAGACCGCGAAAGGAGCGTCATACAATGGAAAGCATCATCTGGTACATCATCATGATCCCCTGCAGCCTGCTCCTTACCGGCCTCGGCATATTCGCGTGGAGACGGGAAAGACCCATGTGGTTCTGGTCCGGGAGCACGGTAAAGGAGTCTGAGATCTCGGATATCCGGGCGTATAACAGGGCCAACGGGATAATGTGGCTCGCCTTTTCCGCGGTATTCTGGATCAGCACAGGTTTGGGCGCCCTGAGCGTGAAGGCAGCCGGGATCTTCCTCATCGCCGGCTGCGCCTTAGGGGTCCCGGTCCTGCCGCTCGTATATAACAGGATATATCGAAGATATAAAAGATAGGCCCGCTTTTGAAGCAGGCCTTTTTCGTCCGGAGCGTGTCGCTCCTCATATCATACTGATATTCAATGATCATTGCCGCGCGCCTTCGTGATCCGGCCCGCACGCTCTCACGAAAGCGCTGAAAAGCTTCTGCTGCTCCGCGCTGTCGAACATCATCTCCGGATGCCACTGCACGGCGAGGCAGAAGGGATGTCCGCCGGAGAACTCGCAGGCTTCGATCACGCCGTCTTCGGAAAACGCGACCGCCCTCGCGCAGAGGGCGAGGTCTTTGACCGCCTGGTGATGGAAACTGTTGACCATCAGGGAGGGCCCGAATATCTCGCGCAGCAGGCTGCCCTCTTTGATCGCGACACTGTGCGCGGCGGCGTTCCTCGGGCTGTTGATGAGAGAATGGGCGGCAAAGCCCCCGTCCTTCTCGAGATCCTGGTAGACGGTGCCTCCGAAGGCCGCGTTCATGATCTGGACTCCTCTGCAGATGCCGAGCAGGGGCTTTCCGTGTTCAAGGCACCAGCGGGAGACGAAAACGTCGTACGCGTCTCTTTCCGGAACGACCGGCCCGCACTCTCCCCTCATCCTTTCCCCGTAGGTCAGGGGCCGCACGTCGTGGCCGCCGGAGACGAGCACGCCGTCGAGCTTTTCAAGCAGCGGGACCAGATCCTCCTCATCCTCGCAGCGGGGAATGAGCACGGGGACGCCCCCCGCCCTCTCTATCGCGTAGACGTAATCGCCGGCGAGATAGTTCCAGTCCTGGCCTTCGGTGCCGAGGTTCGTCGCCCTTCCGATCACGTTGACGGTCTCATAATTCACTGTTATCCCTATAAAAGGTCTCATGATCCTTTCCTCCCCGAACCGGGCGCTTTGCCGCGCCTCATACCAATATAATACACTTGTATCGCCCTTGCGTGAAGCCCTTGAGCGCCGCGGCGGCTCAAGGCAGAGCGGTGAGGATCCCGGGAATCGTCCGGCATGAAAAAAGGTCCCGCGGCATAAAGCCGCGGGACGCACAGCGTTCAGTTATCGCAGTATCCTTACTCGACCCTCTGAACGGAGCTGATCATGTCGACGCCGTCGATGACGAGATGATAGACCGCTTCGTAATCGGCGCTGAAGAGCTCTTTGAGCCTTTCGTATTCGTTGAGCCGCTCGACGTAGAGATCCTGCGCGGTATCGACGTCGATGGGAGAAAAACGGACGACGCCGCCGGGAGCCAGCTGGGCGACGAGAGGCATATCGACGGAGATGATGGTGCCGACCTTGGTATAGCCGCCGGATCCGGCGTGCTCGCTCATCATTATCATCGGCTTGCCGTCAAGAGGCACCTGCACGGCGCCGTAGGGGATGCCGTCGGAGAGTATGTTCGCGTCGTTGTTCACATGCTCTATCTCCGGTCCTTCGGTCTTGAAGCCCATGCGGTCTGATTTCTCGCTGATCTTATACTCCGAACCGTAGAGAGTGTTCAGGCCCGCCTCGGTAAAGCGGTCGTCCTGAGGCCCGGGGATCACGCGCACGGTGACGCTCTTATCGAACTTCTGGGGCGCGGGAAGTCTCCTTAAGGCCATGTTCTTGAGAACGGCTTGGGGAGCTCTGAGCCCGATGCGGTCTCCCGCCTTCAGCTTTCTGCCTTCAAAGCCGCCTATCTTAGAGCGCAGGAAGGTCGACTGGCTGCCGTCGAGCACGGGGATATCGAGGCCGCCCGCGAAGGCGATGTACGAGCGGGACCCGTTCCGGCAGCCGCCGGTGGTAAGAGTGGAGCCCGCGGGGACGCA
>JAEEIC010000225.1 GCA_016281165.1 Bacillota bacterium
CCCTGGGAGAGGATTATCATACTCTGGTCATCACCGGGCCCAACACCGGCGGCAAGACGGTCACCCTGAAGACCGTGGGGCTCGTCTGCCTCATGGCCCAGTCGGGACTCTTCGTCCCCGCCTCCGACGGCACGACGCTGCCGGTATACTCGCAGATATTCGCCGACATAGGCGACGAACAGAGCATAGAGCAGAGTCTTTCGACCTTCAGCTCGCACATGACCAACATCGTGAAGATAGTGAACGAGGCCGACGACGAGAGCCTGGTGCTTTTGGACGAGCTGGGAGCGGGCACCGATCCCACCGAGGGCGCGGCCCTGGCCATGGCCATACTGGACTATCTCTACGGTCTGGGGGCTTCCACCCTGGCCACGACCCACTACACCGAGCTCAAGAAATACGCTCTCTCGACCGAGGGCGTGCAGAACGCCTCCATGCAGTTCGACGTCGAGACCCTCTCGCCCACCTACAGGCTCATAATAGGCATACCCGGAAAATCCAACGCCTTCGAGATCTCAAGAAAGCTGGGCCTGAGCGAGAGCATAATCTCCTACGCGGGCACGCTCCTTGAGAGCGGAGACATAGCCTTCGAGGACGTGCTCAACTCCATCGAGAGCGACCGCAGGAAGGCCGAGAGCGAGCTCGCCGAGGCCAGGAGGCTGCAGGAGGAGATAAGAAAGCAGCGGGCCCGCATGGAGGAGCTGCAAAAACGCTTTGAGAAGCAGAAGGAAGAGCTGCTCGAGGAAGCGAGGCTCGAGGCTTCAGAGCTCATAGACGAGGCCGTCGCGCAGATAAACGCCATGCAAAAAGAGGTCGCGGAAGCCAGAGAGGCGGTGGAGAGCGCCAGGCTCGAGGACGCCTCCAGGCAGCTCAACCGCGCCATGGAAGAGGGCAAGAAGAAGCTCAGGCAGAAGAAGGCTTCCTACGCGCCCAAGGCGAAGAAGGCCGCCGGCTCGGGCACGAGGGCGGACGAGATACACCAGGGCATGAGGGTCAACGTGCTCTCCCTGGGCCAGAAGGGCGAGGTGCTGACAGAGCCCGACGAAAAGGGCGAGATACAGGTCCTGATCGGGGTCATGAAGCTCACGGTGAAGCTCGCCGACGTCACTCCCGTACAGGAGAACGTCACCGCCAAACAGCGCGAGAAGGTAAAGTATTCAAGGCTCTACAGCCAGAAGGCCATGAGCGTCCCCATGAGCATCAACGTCATCGGAAAGAACCTCGACGAGGCGGTCATGCTGGTCGATAAATATCTCGACGACGCCTTCATGGCGGGGCTTGAGACCGTTTCGGTGATACACGGAAGAGGGGCGGGGATCTTAAGACAGGGCCTCGCCGCCATGTTCAAAAAGCACAAGCATGTGGCCTCCTTCAAGGCGGCCTCATATAACGAGGGCGGCGAAGGCTGCACCATAGTCACACTGAAGAAATAAAGGCAGGAAGAGAAATGAAAGACATCAGGAAAGAAATTGCCGGAATAATCGCTTCGCAGGCGGGACTGAGCGAAGAAGAGGCTCTCGCCCTCATCGAGATCCCTCCCGAGAGCTCCAAGGGCGACTACGCTTTTCCCTGCTTTAAGCTGGCGAAGGTACTGCGCAAGGCGCCTCCCCTGATCGCGGCCGACATCGCCGCAAAGATCAGGGACAACGCTCTTTTTGAGAAGGTCGAGAACGTCAACGCCTACGTCAATATGTTCATCGACAAGCAGTTCTTCACCCGTCTGACTCTGGAGGACGTCGCCGAAAGAGGGGACGATTTCGGAAAGAGCGACGTCGGCGGCGGCAAGACCGTCATCGTCGAGTATTCCAGCCCCAATATCGCCAAGCCCTTCCACATCGGCCACATCAGGAGCACCGTGATCGGCAACGCCATCTACAAGCTCTACGACGCCGTGGGCTACAAGGTGGTCAGGATCAACCATCTGGGCGATTACGGCACCCAGTTCGGCAAGATGATCACTGCCTACCGCCACTGGGGCAGCGAAGAAGAGGTCAGGAAGGAGCCCATAAAGACTCTGCTCTCGTATTACGTCAGGTTCCACAAGGAGGCCGAGAACGACCCGAGCCTCGACCAGGAGGCCCGCGAGACCTTCTACAGGCTGGAGCACGGCGAGGAGGAAGAGGTCCGCATCTGGGAGTGGTTCCGTTCCGAGAGCCTCAAGGAATTCGAGCGCGTCTACGGCATGCTGGGCATCACCTTCGACTCCTACAACGGCGAGAGCTTCTACTCCGACAAGATGCCCGCCGTCATCGAGGAACTGAAGGAAAAGGGCCTGCTGCAGGAATCCCAGGGCGCCCAGATCGTCGATCTCTCGCAGTGGAACATGGCTCCCGCCCTCATCACCAAGAGCGACGGCTCGTCTCTTTACATCACCCGCGATATCGCCGCCGCCATCTACCGCAAGAAGACCTATGATTTCTACAAGTGCATCTACGTGGTCGCCTCGCAGCAGAACCTGCATTTCCAGCAGTGGTTCAAGGTGCTCGAGCTCATGGGCTACGACTGGTACAAGGACTGCGTACACATCAATTTCGGCCTCGTGAGCCTCGAGGACGGTACCATGTCGACCAGAGAGGGAAGGGTCGTCTTCCTTGAGGACGTGCTCAACAGGGCCGTCGAGAAGACCGCCGAGATCGTGCGCGAGAAGGGCGTCAACACCGAGAACATCGAAGAGACCTCGAAGATCGTGGGCATAGGCGCCGTGATCTTCCAGGAGCTCTCCAACAGCCGCATCAAGGACTATGTCTTCAACTGGGACAACGTCCTCAATTTCGACGGCGAGACCGGCCCGTACGTGCAGTACACCCACGCCAGGGCCGCCTCAGTGCTCAAGAACGCGGGCGTTTCCGGCAGCTTCGACGTCAAGAACATGGATCTTTCCGCCATCTGCAGCGGCAGCGCCTACGAGCTCATAAAGGAGATCTACCGCTTCCCCGAGGTCATCAGGGACGCCGCCGATAAGTATGAGCCTTCCGTGCTCACACGCCACATAGTCGACGTGGCCCAGGCCTTCAACAAGTTCTATCACGACGAGCATATACTGGTCGAGGACGAGACCGAGAAGAACGCCAAGCTGCTGCTTACCTCCGCGGCCAAGCAGACCATAAAGAACGGACTCGCTCTTCTGGGCATGCAGGCCCCGGACAAGATGTAGGAGGCCCCATGATACCGGAATTTTCGGGCAGGAAAGACGAACTGAAGGACTGGCTCACGGGAGAGCTCTCGGGCTATCTTTACGACCAGCTCTCTCCCTCGTACTGCGAGCGCAGCGGGCTCGGCTTCCTTAAAGGCGTGCCTCTTCCCTTCACGCCCGGAAACTACGTGAAGTTCCAGGACGGGGAGGAGCTCGCGGTCTCCGAGATCGCCGACAATATGATAGTGAACCTGGGGGCAGACACGCACTTCAGGTACGCCGCCCCCTACAAGCGCTTTCTCGCCCGCTTCTTCGACGAGAAGCTCGTGGACGTGGTCCTGAGCAGGTCGCACGCCGAGCTGGGGAGGAAGATGTACCGCAGGGCCTGCATCTACGCCAGGGCCGCTCTTCTTCTCGACAGCGAGGCCAGGGACGCTCTGTATAATTACGCGTGCGTATGCAGAGAGTGGTATCTGAGCCTGGAGGGCGAGGACGAGAGCGAGAAGCTGGTGGCTGTCCTCAAGTCCGAAGCCGGCAGGTACTTCGAATATACGACGGAGGCTGATCCGGATTTCGCTCCCGCCTGGTATTACAACGGTTACACCTATCTCAACCAGGCCCTGTATTCCAAGGCCCAGCTGGCCTGGAAGCGCTTCGTCTCCCTGATGGAAGGGAAGGGCGAGGACGAGGCGGTCAAGGACGCCAAAGAGAGGCTCGCGGCGCTCGAGGAGCCTGTAGTGATAGAATCCGGCATCAATATGCTGCTCTCGGGCCGCACGGAAGAGGGGCTCAAGACCCTTGAGGCCTTTGTGGGCACGGGCTACGACAGCTGGTGGCCCCTGCATTTCTATCTGGCCTGCGGATACAGGCAGCTGGGCTTCATCCCCGAGGCCATAGAAGGCTTCAGCAGAGTGGTCGCTCTCGCTCCTTCGCACTACGAGAGCAATCTGGCCCTGGCCCAGCTCTATGCGCAGACCGGTCAGGACGAGCTGGCCGAGAAGTACGCCCGCAAGGCGGATCTTCTGGCGGGAAGCGCCGGGCCCAGATCATAAATGCGTCTTGGGCGCGCGGAGCGTCCCGCTCCCGGGAGGATGTGTTTTATGAAGCATATATTCATAATAAATCCGGCTGCCGGAAACGGCCGCGCCGAGAAGACCTATCTTCCTCTTATACATGCCGCGCTCAAGGGCGGCGCCTTTGAGTATGAGATCCACAGGACCCTGAGCAAGGAGGAGACCGCCGAGTACGTGCGGCGCTGCGCTTCGGAAGGGGAGCCCGCGCGCTTCTACGCCTGCGGCGGCGACGGGACTCTGCACGACGTGCTCACGGGCATGATGGGCTTCGACAACGCCGAGATCGCCCTGATCCCCGGCGGTACCGGCAACGATTTCGCCCGCAATTTCGCGAACGGAAGCCTGCTCAAAAACGTAAAGGCCCTGATGGAGGCGGACACCGTCCCCTGCGACGTCATAAAGTACGACGGCGGCTATTGCATAAATATGGTCAACATCGGCGTGGACTGCGACGTGGCGGCGGAGGCCGCGCGCATGAAGAAGAGAGGCTTCGGCGGCGCCATGGCCTATATCGCGGCCGCGGCCAGGATACTTCCCAAAGCGAAGTATTACCGCATGTCCTACGAGCTCGACGGCGAGAAGAGGGAAGAGGAGCTCATGCTCTGCGCCGTCGCCAACGGGCGCTTCTGCGGCGGAGGCTTTAAGAGCGCTCCCCACGCCACGGTGCACGACGGTCTGATGGACGTGGGCATAGTAAGGCCGGTCAGGGGCGCGAAGATGTTCAAGCTGCTCGTCAAATACCGAGGCGGGACCCATCTCGCTGATAAAGACGCCGTCGGTCTCGTCGACTACATAAAGTGCGCCAGCTTCACCCTGGAGCCTCTGTGCGAGGTCGACGTCTGCGTGGACGGCGAGGTCTCTGCTTTCAAGGGCGCGACCTTTACCGTGATCCCGGACGCCGTGCGGGTCGCGGTTCCCGAAGGCTGCACTTTGCTGTGAAACGGTCAAAAATGGCTTGATTTTGCCGCGCTTATCGGGTAAAATCTCAATGTTCGCTTCAGGCGGACTTAATACGGAGCGGTATCGAAGTGGTCATAACGGGGCTGACTCGAAATCAGTTTGACAGGAATGTCACGTGGGTTCGAATCCCACCCGCTCCGCCAGAACAAAAGCGCAGGCCTTGTGCCTGCGCTTTTGTTCTGTATGGAAACAGAGGGATTCGAACCCGTGAGGGCGCGAGCGTCGTTCGAAGCTCCTGTGGAGCTTCGAACAGTGAGCGTTCGAGCGCGACCGAAGTGGGAGCGCGAGAGAATATCAGCTGCCGCAGGCAGCGTGGATCCCACCCGCTCCGCTGAGGGAAAAACATCAGCTGTCCCTGCGGCAAAAGGAGCTGCCCGATGGCTTTCGGGAACACGGCGCGATCATGCAGGTCCGGCATGATAAGAGTCTGCACGATCTGATGAGTGTTTTTGTTCCGCATGCAAGCCATCGTGCGATAAACCCTGCAAGGTATGCCCATCCTGCGGAGCGCCGATGAAGAAAGCAAAGTAGTATGATCCATCATGGGTGGACGAGGCCTTGGACCTGTCTGCGTTGCCGGATGACGATCGGCAGACCGGTGGCTGGATCGGGATCTAATATCACAGCGGCAGTTTGTTGAAAAACTGCCGGTTTTTGATTTAGGGGTTGAAGTATAAATAACACTTTGTAGAATATACCTGTCGAGCGCTCGATGAGATCATTTTTTACACAGGTGCCAGATCTAAAGCCATATGTTCCAAGTATTGACAGGGTTGAGAAAGCGGAAGCTTTAACAGGAAAGCGGGATCCAACTTTTAAGGAGGCAGTGATGGCATTAGTGGATTATATTTATCAGAAACCGATCATTGAAGCAGAAAGATTGGTACTGCGGCCAATGAACAATAAAGACGTTCCTGCTCTTAAGGAATGGATGCCGGACAGATCCATCTACACCTATTGGGGAAAGGGACCGAGCAAAGCAGAAAAGAGCCCTGAACTGCTATTTGAGAAAGAAGAGAGACCTGCGA
>JAEEIC010000226.1 GCA_016281165.1 Bacillota bacterium
CGGCGCAGGCGGAGGGCTCGATGACGACGCCCTCGCTCTCGTAGAGCATCTTCATGTATACATAGAGCCTCTCGTCGTCCACCGTCGCTTCCCCTTCGAGGATGTTCTTTATCTCGCCGTAAACGAGGGCGGAGGAGCGTCCCACGGCGAGGCCGTCGGCGTCGGTCTTTCCGCTGAGCCCCAAGTCCTTCACGCAGATACCGCTGCCCCTGCCCGTGGCGAGAGAAGCCAGCATGCAGGGCGACTGGACGGGCTCCGCGAAAAACACGTGCGCGCTGTCCCCGAACTCCTCCTTGAGGCCGAAGCAGATGCCGCCGGGGGCCCCTCCGACTCCGCAGGGTATGTAGACCATGAGGGGATGGTCTTCGTCGACGGCGATATCAAGGGAGCGCAGCTGCTCCGCCAGCCTTCCTCCGGCGACGGAATAGCCCAGGTAGAGGGCGGACGACGACTCGTCGTCGACGAAATAGCTGGCGGGATCGGCGTCCGAGAGCTTTCTTCCCTCCTCGACCGCTCTGCTGTAATCGTCGGCGTACTCGATCACGGTGACTCCCTTTGAGCGCAGCAGCTCCTTCTTCCACTGCTTGGCGTCGGCGGACATGTGCACTATCGCCCTGTAGCCTATGGCGGCGCTCATGATGCCTATGCTCAGGCCGAGATTGCCGGTGGAGCCCACCTGCATCTTATACCCGGCGAAGAGGTCTTTATGTTCGGAGAGGGCGGCGTAGTCCTCGGGACCGCTGTCCTTTTTGAGCAGTCCTCTGCTCAGGGCGATGTCTTCCGTGTGCTTCAAGACCTCATATATACCGCCCCTGGCCTTGACGCTGCCGGCGATGGGAAGATGGCTGTCGCACTTGAGGAGCATGCGCCCGGCCTCAAGGCCCATCCTTTCCGCCATGGCGGGCACGGGCTTTAAGGGGGATTCGATGAGGCCCTTATCCTTTGCCGTCTCGGGGAAGAGCTTTTCGATCAGGGGGGCGAAGCGAAGGAGCCTGGCCCTCGCGTCTTCGATATCATCCTTCCCGAACCTGAGGCCTTTTTCCGCCTCCTCAAAGCTCATGAGACGCGGATTGAGCCAGAAGCATTCCTTTGCCTGTCTGAGATATTCGACGGTCCTGACGTTTATGTCCATTTTTCAGATTTCTCCTCAAAAGAAAGCGCGGATGTGATACAATCAAAAATAGTTTTCCGGGGTCTATTATACATCCCCGAAGGCGCGCGACAAAGCCGGTTTTAAGATCTCATGAAATATATCGCTTTTACGCTTTTAAAGGAGGACATTATGGCAGACAACGACAAGAACAGGATACCCAGCATGGAGAATTTCGCGATGGCGTCTCTGAGCAAGAACATAGACAATCTTCTCTGGTACCAGAGACTCGGCGAGAAGGCGAAGGTGGATATAAGCCGCATCACCGGCAATCCTCCCGCCAATACGACGGCCCAGGCGCCTCTGGAGAAGGGCAATCCCGTCATCTTCACCGTCTACAGCTTCGTTCCCAGAGATCTCGACACGAAGAAGAAGCATCCCGCCATCATGCTGATACACGGCGGCATCCACAGCAACTTCGGCAGCGCCGCCAACGCCCACATCGTCGAGGAGATGATAGACCAGGGCTACATCGTGATCGCTCCCGATTACAGAGGCTCCACCGGCTACGGGCCCCTCTGCTGGCAGCTGATCGACTACGGCGGGGAAGAGGTCGAGGACTGCATGTACGCCAGAGAATGGGCCCTCGCCACCTATCCGTTCATCGACGAGAAGAAGTTCGGCATCATGGGCTGGTCGCACGGCGGCATGATAACCCTGCTCTCGATCTTCAGGCATCCCGGCGTCTATGCCGCGGCCTTCGCGGGCGTCCCCGTGAGCGATCTCATCACCCGCCAGGGCTATCACAAGGCAAGCTACAACGACCTGATGGCGGCCGATTATCATACAGGCGTCTTCGCCTGGGAGGATCCCAAGGAATACATGAGAAGGTCTCCGGCCTGGAACGTCGAGAAGTTCGACGATATGCCCCTGCTCATCCACACCAACACCAACGACGAGGACGTCAACGTGCTGGAGGTGAAGCAGCTGATCAGGTCTCTCAAGGCCGAGGGCAAGAAGTTCGAGTACGAGATCTTCGAGGATATCCCCGGCGGACACGTATTCGACCGCATCGACACCGTCGTCGGCCGTCAGATCCGCCAGAAGATCTGGGACTTCATGGCCAAGCACCTGAAGTAATGACTTTTACGCCGCCCCGGAAAGCCCGCTGAGGCCTTCCGGGGCCTTTTTCACCCGGAGGAAGAGATGCTCAGATATTTTCCCAGCTGCAAATTCACCGCCGCTCTGCCGGATGTGTCGGAGAGAGCGAAGGAATATATGGCCGCGAGAGGGGCTGAGGTCATGGGCTGCTGCCGGCCCGGCCATAAGGACCTGGCGGCGGGGGACACTGTCGTCACGGTCTGCGAGACCTGTAATATAATAGTCTCGGAGAACAGGCCGGACGTCTCCGTCATCAGCCTTTCGGAGTTCGTCGACGCAGATCCCGACTTCGTTTTTCCGTCTTTCGCGGGCGAAAGGATCACCGTCCAGGACTGCTTCCGGGCGCGGGAAAGGCAGGAGGAAAAGGCCGCCGTCCGCAGCCTGCTCGGGAAGTTGGGCTTTGACGCTGTTGAACTTTCCGGCTCCGAAGAGGAGGAGCGCTTCGACGGTACCTTCCTTTACACGCCTCTTGACAGGGACAATCTCAGGCTCGCCCCTCTGCGCTTCAGCGGGATCGAAAAGGCGGTCACGCCTCTGGGAGCGGAGGAGAGGGCGGCAAGGCTCAGGGCTTACTGCCGGCGCTTTGAGACCGAAAGGGTATGCTGCTACTGCAACACCTGCCTCAAGGGGCTCGCGGAGGGGCTCGGCCCCGGCAGGGCGGTCCACGTCGCGGAGCTTCTGTTCGGCCCGCGCGCCTGATCATCGCCGGCTCCGTGCCGGTAAAATAAAATTTTAAGAATTTTACCAAAACGACGGGGAACATCCCCGTTTTTTGTATCTATGTAAGTATAAGGGGCTGTCCGAGCGGGTACGCCGGACGGGTCCCTGTGTCCGCCGCCCTGTCCGTGGCAGGGATCCGGGAAAGAAGTGGTACAGATCGATGAGAACGGAAAGAAGACTCAGCATCCTGCTCGCTTTGGCGCTGGTCCTCAGCCAGCTCCCCGCGCTTGCGCCGGGCGTCCGCGCGGCGGGGGGCGACTCGCCCGATAACGGCAAAACGGTATTCGACCGCATCAATAATATGGCGGATCAGGCGCCGGATGATTTCGACGTGCAGAAAGACCCCTACGGCCACGGCATGAACAAAGAATTCATGCTGGCGACCCAGGACGAGCTCTTCGTCATCCAGGGCAACGGGACCGGCGCCTCGAACGCCGTGAAGGTATACGACGACCTGAAGCCGGCGAACAAGAACTCGTCTCCTCTCTCGGGGGCCGGGAGCGTCGAGACCCTGAGCGGTATAGGCAACGATCTCTCCTACGTGCAGATGGTGAGCTTCGACCCGGACAAGACCGGCCGCAAGGACCATATCGCCGTGCTGGGCGTGAATTACTGGTATGACGGCGATACCGGCAACGCCTATACCACCCTCAGCGTCTATGACAAGGACGGGAACAGGGAGTTCTCAAAAACGGTGGGCAAAGCCGAGTGGATGGAGCACCACGAGGGCGGGAACGACGATATCAGGGATTTCAACGCCATGAACTTCCTCTCCATAACCGCCGGCGATTTCAGGGGCGACGGAAGAGAGTCCCTGGTCATCTGGCAGTGCGTGGACAGGAACAATTACGGACTTTCCGAGTGGATCAAGGATCCCGATACCGGCAGTTATTCTTGCCCGAGCACCGAGATGTACGACAGCAATAAGTACTATGTCGGTGAGAAGGCCCTGCTCCACGACCGGTATCCCGCGGTATACAGGGAGTGGCTCGACCACAACAATAACCAGAATTATGTCGACAACAAGCTCCACTGCCAGCTGAGGAGCGGCGACGTCAACGGGGACGGGATCGACGACCTTCTGGCCCTGAGCTATATAAACAGGGTGACGATGGACGTGGGCTTCGCTTACCAGATGAGGGATCAGGTCACCGATCTTTACCGTCCTCTGCTCGCGGTCCGCTACGGAGCGAAGAGCGCCTCGAATATGGCGAACAGTTACGACAAGAGGGTCGGCGTCTGGAAGTCCAACAACAGCGATCAGGATGAATGGACCTCTCTGCTCGCGGGCGGCCTGGCTGTCGGCGATATAGACGGCGACGCGGTAGACGAGATCGTGGTATCCGGCTTCCAGAACGTCATAGAGGGCAAGTCCGGGAAGACCGTATCGGATCCCTACGACATCTCCGCGTCCACGCTGGTGACAGCGATCTACGACGGGACGGGCAGCGACCTCACCCGGCTCATGTTCGACAACTCGTACAGCACCAACAACTGGACACAGGGCACCGATATAGGCGGCCTTTACACGGCCGATACAGCGGGCGGCGACCAGTCCTGGCAGAGGACAGCGGTAGAGACCGTCGCGATCAACGGCAAGGCCAAAGCGGAGGACATATTCATCAACGGCGATCTGTATGCCTATGACCCCGTAGGCAAGTCGATGACCGTCAAATATCAGCCGGACTATTTCACCGAGACCGACGATTATTTCGGCAATGTGGACGGAGCGACCGGCATGAGGGTCGCGGAGACCTATTTCCGCTCCGTGGCGGTAGGCGTCTTCGACGGGAACGAGAACGACAGGGAGCAGATAGTGTACGTGCTCGGCGCGACCAAGAACGGCGATACCGACAACGCCTTATTCAAGATAGGCATGATGGGCGGACTGTTCGAGGACAGTCAGGGCCTGGCCGTGGACGAGGCAGTGAGCTGGTACAGCACGCTGGACGCTCCGATGGAGCGCACGGTATATCCGGCTGACGGAAGCGCGCCGGCAAATGTCTGGGACCGTCTCAATTTCGCCGTCTGCGCCTGGGA
>JAEEIC010000227.1 GCA_016281165.1 Bacillota bacterium
CCGCGAGAGACTCATTCAGGGCGGAAGTGGTCACGATGATCTACAGACAGCTGACGAAGTAGCGGCGGAAAACAAAGCGTAAAAAGGACGGCAGGGAGCGATCCCTGCCGTCTTCGCGTCTTTATACCGACCGCGGGCGGTCTTTTTTCTCTTCAGTTTTCGGCGATGGCCTTAAGGCCCGCTTCCAGAGCTTTGGCGATGTCCGCGAGGGGCAGGGCGGGAGTGCCCTCCTTAAAGCGGGGCAGCTGCTCCGGGATGCAGGGGACGTGTATGAAGCCTGCCCTGATGCCGAGACCTTCCTGCGCGATCCCGTGCAGGACCCCGTACATCACGTCGTTGCAGCAGAAGGTGCCGGCGGTGTTGGAGAGGATGGCGGGAACGCCGGCTCCATTCATGGCGGCGACCATGGCCTTTACGGGCAGGGTGGCGAAATAGGCGGCGGGGCCGTCCTTTCTTATGGGCTCGTCCTGAGGCTGATATCCGCCGTTGTCGGCGATGCGGGCGTCCATCATATTGATCGCGACTCTTTCGGGGGTCACGGCCGCCCGTCCTCCGGCCTGGCCCACGCAGACCACGGCGTCGGGCTTTTCGCGCCTTACGGCCTTCATCACTTCTTCTATGCATTTTTCGAAGAGGCAGGGTATCTCGAGCTTCACGAGTTCGACTCCTTCGGGAGCCTTTGCCAGCTTTACGGCCTCTATGGACGGATTGACGGGCTCTCCGCCGAAGGGCTCAAAGCCTGTAAGAAGTATCTTCATGTCTTCCTCCCTTATATCTTGTTCTCATGTCAGGCGCGGATGCCGCGCGAAGCGCTTCCGGAACAGGGCGGCGCATATCCATTATATCACATCTTCAGCCCCGGGCCGCAAGACCTGCGGGCATTTGCGGCCGGCGGAGCTTTTTATTCCGCCAAAGCCTTCCGGCGCGCATTTTTTCCTTGTATGCTCCGGCGGAAAAAAGTATAATAATATGCTATGTCTTTGAAGGGGGAGCGCGGTGGCAGCTGGAACGCTGGTGAACAGGATACTCGCCGGACTGCTCTCATGGCTCATGGTCATGAGTCCTTTTCCCCTGCGCGGCATGGCGCCCGTCCGCGACTATTCGCGGGATGACTTCGTCTTCACGGTATACGAAGGTGAAGAGTAGCGGGGCGGCCTGAGCTTTAAGCAGAAGGTCTATGAGTTTGAGGACGCTTCGGTGACGATGCTTAGGGCGGAGAGGCCCTCCGGGAACGCGGAGGCGCCGGAGCCGCTGCGTTTCTTCAGCCTCAGTATCCCGGCCTTGAGCGGCGCTCTCATCAGATATGAGGGCGAAGACGGCCTCTGGACCTCGGAGCCCTTGAGGGAAGGGGTCTTCCGCCGGGAGAACATCTGCCTGGAGACGGAAGAGGGCTTCTTCTTTTTCAGTCTTCCCCAGGCATACGAAGACCTGGGAAGGTCGACAGTTCGCTGCCTCGACGGGTCGGAGGGGCTGCTCATGATCGAGGCGCCCGAAGAGGGAGGTTTTCGCGTCGATATGCTGGGGCTCTGCCCCGCGGAGGGTTTTTGCGACGCTCTCGTGCTCCGCATGCGGGGCGAAAGGCCCGATTTTCAGGGCGAGAACAGTATAACGGTCTGGGACCGCTACACGCGGGAGGGCACGTCCCGCTGGCTCTTCGACGGATACCACCGCTTCGCGCCCGAGGCTTATGAGCCCACCTGCGAGGACGGATACTACTTCTGCCCGGCGGGCTTCATCACGGACCTGATGGCAAAGCAGATCGGCAGCTGCCCGGCGGCGAGGTACCTCGCTCTCGCGTCCTGGGACACCATGCTCTCAAGGCAGAGCGGGGAGGGCTTTTGGAAGACAGAGCCCCGGAGCCTCTGGCTCTACGGCAGCTACGGCATAGAAGAGGGCTTCTACGACACCCGTTTCAACACCGACCTGATGGAGACGGGCCTCGTTATATATGAAAAGCTGGGATATCTTCCCGGCGTCGAGGCTGTGAGGCGCTACGCCGACTTCTATAAAGCCTACGCCGGGGATGAGCACACCGAGACGGTGAGCGGCGGCTGGCTCGTCGCCGACTACGGCGGGACCGGGACACACGCTCCCGTCCACACCTCTTTGAATCATCAGGCGGCGGAGTGCCGCTGTCTTTACGGCCTCGCGGAGCTGCTGGAGGATCCGGAGCTCGGCGAACTGGCCGACAGACTGCTTTCCGCCATACTTGATACCGGCGCCGGCTGGATAAAGCCCGACCACGACCTGTATTACTCGGTCTCGGCCGCGGGCGAGTTCTCGGGCAGGGATTATCTGACCCTTACCTTCGAGGACCTGACGGGCCTTAAGGAGCTTTTGCTCTCAAAGGGCAGGCCCATCGACAGCAGGCTGCAGCTTTTGATAGATGAGAAGGAATTCTGGCTCATAGAGAACGAGCTCAAGGACAGATAGACATGGACCGTATCATTGAGATAGAGAACATAAGCTTCCGCTATGATGAGGGAGAGGATGGACAGGCCCCCGAGAAGGCCCTGGACGGCCTCAGCCTCTCCATAGAGAGGGGCAGCTTCGTGGCGGTGACCGGATCCAACGGTTCGGGCAAATCGACCCTGGCCAAGCATCTCAACGCTCTGCTGATCCCGAGCGAGGGCAGGGTGCTGGTCGACGGCATGGATACCGCCGATGAGGAGCTCATCTGGGAGATAAGAAGGCGGGTCGGCATGGTCTTCCAGAACCCCGACAACCAGCTGGTCTCCTCGGTCGCCGAGGACGACGTGGCCTTCGGGGCCGAGAATCTGGGCATACCCTCGGCCGAGATAAGGGAGAGGGTCGACAGGGCTCTCAAGGCGGTCGGCATGTACGATCAGAGAAAGAAGGGCGCCCATCTGCTCTCGGGAGGGCAGAAGCAGCGCATCGCCATCGCGGGGATACTCGCCATGGGGCCCGAATGCATAGTCCTCGACGAGCCTACGGCCATGCTCGATCCCAGGGGCAGGGCGGATCTCATGGAGACGCTCAAGGCGCTCAACGCCGACGGCAAGACCATCATCCTCATAACCCACTTCATGGAAGAGGCGGCCCTGGCCGACAGGATGATAGTGATGGACCGCGGCCGGCTGGCCATGGACGGGAGCCCCAGAGAGGTCTTTAAAGAGAGCGAGAGGCTGAAGGAACTGAGGCTCGAGCTGCCCTTCACCATAGAGCTGGCCTCAAGGCTCAGGGCGGCGGGGCTCGATATACCGGAAGACGTTTTATACGAAGAGGAGCTGGCGAAGGCCATATGCGCGTTGAAGTAAAAGAACTCGATCATGTATATAATCCGGGCCTGGCCTACGAGACGAAGGCTTTGGACAAGGTGAGCTTCACCTTAGGCAGGGGCGAGCTGGTCTGCCTCATCGGCCACACAGGCTCGGGCAAGACCACTCTCGTGCAGCATATCTGCGGCCTGCTCAAGCCCACCTCCGGGCAGGTGCTGGCAGACGGAGTCGACGTCAACGAGAAGAGCCCCGAGTCGCGGGCGGTGAGAAAGAAGATCGGCCTGGTCTTCCAGTATCCCGAGTACCAGCTCTTCGAGGAGACCGTCTTTAAGGACGTCTGCTTCGGGCCTAAGAACATGGGCCTTTCGGAGGAGGAGTGCGCGAAAAAGGCGGACGAGGCCTTAAGGCTCACAGGCCTCGACCCCGAAGAGATAGGCGGGAAGTCTCCCTTCGCTCTTTCGGGCGGACAGAAGAGAAGGGTCGCCATCGCGGGCATACTCGCCATGGATCCCGAGCTGCTCATACTGGACGAGCCCGCGGCGGGGCTCGATCCGCAGGGGAAGCGCACCATACTGGAGTGCGTGAGGAGCATCAAGAATGAGAGGAACATCTGCATACTGCTGATCTCGCACAATATGGAAGACGTTGCGGAGATGGCGGAAAGGGTCCTGGTGATGGACAAGGGAAGGCTCGTCCTGGACGGCCCGCCCGGCGAAGTATTCGCCGAGCGGAAAGCCTTGAGGGACATGGGGCTTTCCGCTCCGCCCGCGGCCCGTTTCATGGAGCTGGTGGCCGCGGCGGGCGGGCCGGTCTCCACCTCCGTCCTCACCCTCGATGACGCCGCGAAAGAGATCATAAGAGTTTACGGGAAAAAATAGATGGCGATAAAAGACATCACTTTAGGTCAATATTATCCTTCGGAATCGCTCATACACAGGCTCGACCCCAGGACCAAGATAATCGGCACCCTGCTCTTCATGGTGTCCATCTTTCTCGTGAAGAGCTTTACGGGCTTCGCCCTCTCTTCGGCCCTGCTCCTCGCCGTGATACTGCTCTCTAAAATACCCTTCGGCTACATCGCCAGGGGCCTCAAACCGGTGCTGTTCATAATAATCCTCACCTTCACGATGAATCTCCTCATGACTCCCGGCGAGGTCATCGCGAAGTTCTGGATCATAAGCGTAACGAGGGAGGGCCTCACCCGCTCCGTGCTTTTGGGCATCAGGCTGGTGCTGCTGATCTTCAGCTCCTCCATCCTCACCCTGGCGACCAAGCCCATGTCTCTCACCGACGGCCTCGACAGCCTGCTCTCCCCCTTAAGGAAGATAGGCTTCCCCGCCCACGAGATCACCATGATGATGACCATCGCCATACGCTTCATCCCCACCCTCATGGACGAGACCGACAAGATCATGAAGGCCCAGACCGCCAGAGGAGCCGATTTCGAGAGCGGGAGCCTCATGCAGAGAGCCAGGGCGATGATACCCCTGCTCATCCCCCTCTTCGTCAGCGCCTTCAGGATCGCCGCTGATCTGGCCATGGCCATGGAGGCCCGCTGCTACAGGGGAGGGGACGGCAGGACCCGCATGAACCCCATGCGCTTCTCCAAGAGCGACACGGCGGCCTTCATCATCCTCGGCGTGTATTTCGCGCTCGTCATCTTCTTAAGGAGCAGAGGACTGTGAGACAGAGAGCGGTAAAGAGCAGAGAAGAGATCATAAAAAACTGCGAAGCCTGGATAATAAAAGAGCCCAGAGCCTGCCGCGGACACTGGCGCGAGGCTTTTCCCGCGCCGCGGCCTGTCTGCCTTGAGATAGGCAGCGGCAAGGGCCGCTTCATCTGCGAAATGGCCGAAAAGCATCCCGAATACGACTTTCTGGCCTGCGAGGGCGGCACCAATATCTCCATACGCATACTGCAGAAGGCCGCCGAAAGGCAGATACAGAACCTGAGGCTCATCAGCGAATATATCATCAAGGCCTCCGAATACTTTGAAGACGGAGAGCTCGAGGGCATATTCATCAACTTCTGCGATCCCTGGCCCAAGGCCCGCCACGCGCACAGAAGGCTCACCCACAGGCTCATGCTGGAGGAATATAAACGGGTCGTAAGGCCCGGCGGATGCATCGCCTTCAAGACAGACAACGACGAGCTCTTCGACTTCTCTCTGGGCGAATTTGAGGCCTGCGGCCTCGTCCCCGCGCGGCTCACCAGAGACCTTCATTCCTCTCCCTGGGCGGAAGAGAACGTGATGACCGAATACGAGGAAAAGTTCAGCGGCGCGGGCAAGACCATCAACTACGCCTACATCGAGCTGCCTTAAAGACCGGGGGCATGGGGCTCAAGAAAGAGGGCCGTCCCCAGGCAGATGAAGGGGCCGAAGCTCACGCGGCTGTCTTTTTGGACTTCCTTAAGGGCCAGCAGCAGGGCGCAGAAGAGCCCGGCGAAGATAAAGGCCCATGAGGCGCTTAAGATCAGCCTCTCTCTTCCCAGCAGGAAGGCGCAGGCCGCCATGAGCTTGGCGTCGCCGAATCCCAGGGGGCAGGGCTTCTTAAGAGCCGCGGCCGTGAGAGCGGATACGAGCCAGAGCAGCAGTACCGCAAGAGAAGCGCGGGCATCCTTAAGCAGCGCCGAAGTCCCGGGGCCCGCCAGCGTCCTCAGGGCTCCCAGCAGGGCAAGGGCGAGGCTCCACTGATCCTGCAGCGCCATGTAGAGGGCGTCGCAGAGGCTGAGCTGCGAAAGGAGCAGCCAGACCGGGCACAGAGCGGGAAGCTCCTCCGGCCCGCAGCTGAGCGTAAGCGCGAAGAAGGCGGCAAGTATGACGCAGAACCCGGCCCTGCCGGGCCTGAGCATGAGCTTTTCGTCCGGCGGGCGGCGCAGAAGACGCCCGTCCTCGCGCATCCAGCCGAAGGGAGTGAGCTCCCACAAGGCGGCGGAAAAAAGGGCCAGCGCGAAAGACGCGAAGAGCCTGATCAAAAACAGAGAGATATCCATATCCGCTCCCTGCCCCGTCAAGAACATATTACATTAAATACCAATAAATGTCAACAACGCGCCCCGGACCTATCCTGCCGAAGGCGCGTCCTGCGAAAGGCGCGATCAAATGGAAAAGGAAAAGAAAAGCTTTCTGAAACGCGGCGACGTGGACATGACCAGAGGGCCCATCACCAGGCACCTGCTCTCCTTTGCCCTGCCTCTTTTCATCGGCAACATCTTCCAGATGCTCTACAATACCGTCGACACCTGGGTCGTGGGCAATTTCGTCAGCAGCGAGGCCTTCTCCGCCGTGGGCACCGTGGGAGCCGCCCTCAACATGATGATAGGCCTGGTCACCGGTCTTTCCAACGGCGGCACCGTCGTCATCTCCCAGTATTACGGAGCGGGGCAGTACGATAAGGTCAAGACCGCGACCCATACTATCATGCTGGCTTCGGTCTTCCTCGGCATCTTCCTCAGCATCACCGGCGTCGCCATCGTCCCCCTGGTCTTAAGGTTCATGAAGGTGCCCGACGTCATCAAGCCTTACTCCGCGGCCTATCTCCGCATCATGTTCGGCTATATGATCTTCGTCGTCATCTACAATATCGCCGCGGCGGTCCTTAGGGCGGTGGGAGATTCGGTCAAGCCCTTCATCTTCCTGGTCATCTCCTGCGTCACCAACATAATCCTCGATCTGGTGCTGGTGATCGTCTTCGATCTGGGCGTAAAGGGCGTCGCCTACGCGACCATAACCGCCCAGGCCCTCTCCACGACCCTCGTGGTCATCACCATGATGAAGAGCGACTCCTGCATCAGGCTCATACCCAAAGAGCTCAGGATACACGCGCAGACGCTCAAAAAGATCATCTCCCTGGGCATACCCGCGGCCCTGCAGATGACCATAACGAGCTTCTCCAATATGTTCGTACAAAGCTACATCAACGCCTTCGGGCCCGCCTGCATGGGCGGCTGGACGGCCTACAACAAGGTCGACCAGATACTGACCCTGCCGGTACAGTCCGTGAGCCTGGCGACGGCGACCTTCGTCGGCCAGAATCTGGGCAGGAACCAGGTCGACAGGACCAGGAAGGGCATAAAGACCGCCATCACGATGACCCTGGGCTTCGTCGCCCTCATGGCCTGCGCGATAGAATTCACCGCTCCGGCCCTCGTCGGCTTCTTCAACCCCGATACCGAGGTGATCTTCTACGGCAGCCAGTTCTTAAGGCTCATCGCCCCGCTGGTCCTCTTCTTCGCCGTCTACCAGCCTCTGGCGGCCGCGATGAGGGGAGCGGGCAACGCGAGAGTCCCCATGTACGCCATGCTCTTCTCCGGCGTGTTCTTCCGCCAGATCTACCTCTTCACCGTCTCGAGGCTCGTGCCCGGCAACCATCTGGTGATAGGAGCCGCCTATCCGATCGGCTGGGCCCTCTGCAGCGGGATCCTGGTCTACGTATACCTGCACAGCGATATCGCCAGCCACCGCATAGTGGAGGACTGAGCGCCGGCGGAGCCGCATCCCGCGTCCTGAAAGCGTAAGGCAATATAAAAGACCGGCCCGAAGGCCGGTCTTCTTCTGTCTTTTCGGCAGACTGCCTTTACATCTTTCCGCTGGCGTTGAGGACGTTCCTGATCTTGTGAGCGACCATGCCCTTGATGGCGTTGCGGGCGGGTCCCAGATACTTTCTGGGGTCGAAATCCTCGGGATGCTCGATGAAGTAGCGGCGGATCTCGGCGGTCATGGCCAGTCTCAGGTCGGTGTCGATGTTGACCTTGCAGACTCCGTGCTTGACGGCCTCGAGTATCATCTCTTCGGGCACGCCCTGGGCGCCGGGGATCTTGCCTCCGTATTCATTGCAGCGGTCCACGAACTCCTTGAGCACGCTGGAGGCTCCGTGGAGCACCAGGGGAGTCTCGGGGATCAGAGCGTGGATCTCCTTGAGCCTCTCGAAATCGAGGTACGGAGTGCCCTTGAACTTGTAGGCTCCGTGGCTGGTGCCGATGGCGACGGCCAGAGAATCGACTCCGGTCTTTGCCACGAACTCGGCGGCTTCCTCGGGAACGGTGAAGGTGGCGTTCCTGGCGTCTACCTTTACGGCGTCCTCGATGCCGGCGAGCTTGCCCAGCTCAGCCTCGACGACCACGCCGTGGTCGTGGGCGTAATCGACGACTTCCTTGGTGATCCTGATGTTCTCTTCGAGGGGATGCTTGGAGCCGTCGATCATGACGGAGGTGAAGCCGTCGTCGACGCACTTCTTGCAGATGTCGAAGTCTTCGCCGTGGTCCAGGTGCAGGCAGATGTCGAGGCCGGTATCGATGATGGCGGCCTCCACCAGCTTGACCAGATAAGCCGGCTTCGCGTATTTTCTCGCGCCCGCGGAGACCTGCAGGATCAGGGGAGCCTGCTCTTCCTTGGCGGCATCGACTATGCCCTGGATGATCTCCATGTTGTTGACGTTGAAGGCGCCGATGGCGTAATCAGCGTTCAGCGCTTTAGCGAACATTTCTTTTGTCGTAACGAGTGCCATTTTATTCTCCTTTCGGAACTCCTTAAAGACCCTGAAGGGGGCCTGTCTGACCTACCTTGTGATTATCTTGATTATATCGTTCATGTTCGAGCCGGCGGGTATGGTGAAGGTGCCGGTCTGCAGCTTGGTGTCGGCCTTCTGGGCGATGACCTCCTTCACGAAGGCCTCCTTCGACTCGACCAGGCCCTGCTGGAAGAGGAGGCTGCCGATCTTGTCGCAGGACGAGCCTGCCGGTATCGTGAACTTTACTTCGGCCTTGGTGAGGAACTCTCCCCCGGACTGAGGCACGGGCGGCTGGCTCTCTCCCTCCTTGGGCGGCTCGGTGTTCTCCGCGGGCTGCTGCGCCTCGCCTTCCCTGGGCGGCTCGGTGTTCTCGCCCGTGTTGGCGTCAAAGTGCTCGGGGTCCTTGTTTAGGTTCTCGTCCACCGCTCCGGGAGTCAGGTCGATGTCGGTAAAGTCAGATTCGGCCTTTCTCTCCACGCTCTTCTGCGAGGCCGCGTAGGCCGGGTAGTCCATGATGGCGCCTACCCGCCAGTAGATGATGAAGGCGGCGGCCGCCAGTATCATCAGAGCGACGAGTATGTCGTTCATGTTGTATATGAGGTCTTTTATCTTATTCATCTCTCCCCCTGTTCTTTCTGCTGCGGTCCATGTCGCGGGCCGCGTCCTTTTTCGCCAGATCCGCTCTCTTGTCGTAGAGCTTCTTTCCCCTCGCAACGGCCAGCTGCAGCTTTGCCCTTCCCCTGTTATTCAGGTAAAGCTTGACCGGTACCAGCGTAAGCCCCTTCTGCGTGACCGCGGTCTCCATGCGCCTGATCTCCTGCCTGTTCAGCAGCAGCTTCTTGGGCCTCATGGGGTCCGGGTTGTAACGGTTCCCCTGCTCGTAGGGGCTTATATGCATATTATAGACCCAAACTTCTCCTTTTTCCACCTTTGCGAAGGAATCTCTCAGGTTTACCCCGCCGGCGCGCACCGATTTTATCTCGCAGCCGGTCAGGACTATCCCCGCTTCGAAGCTGTCCTCGAAAAAGTAGTCGTGATAGGCCTTCTTGTTGTTCGAAATGAGCTTGCCTTCCGCCATCAGTACAGACCCCCTATGCCGCTGAAGGGAAAGAGCCTGAAGACGGCCTTGCCCATGATGCTGTCGATATCGACCAGGCCCACATTTTTGGACCTGCTGTCCGAGCTGTTCTGCCTGTTGTCGCCCATGACGAAGACCTTGCCCGCGGGTATGGTGATCTCGTCCATCTCGGTCTTGGTCTTTCCGTCCTTGGTGTACTCTTCTTCGAGCACCTCGCCGTTGAGTATGACCTGCTCGTTCCTGATGGCGATCTTGTCGCCCGGTATGGCGATGACTCTCTTGATCAGGGTCTTGGTCTTGCCGCCGCTGGTCTTGATGCTGCTGGGGAATATGATGATGTCTCCTCTCTCGACGTCGCCGAAGAGCCTGTAGGCCTGGCGGCTGATGAAGAGGTAATCGTTCTCGTGAAGGGTGTTCTCCATGGAGTGCTCCTTCACTATGGTGGGCTTGATGAAGCTGAGGATGACGGCGGCGCATATGATGGATATCGATATGTCCTTGATCCATTCCTTCAGGTCTTCCGAGATATGCATGTTCTTTCTCCTTTTTATGAAGCGCCCGCCTGCTTCAGCGGACGATGATCTTTTGGAAGAGCTCCGTCTGCACGCTCTGCCAGTTCTCGGGCAGGGGGCAGGAGACGGCGGTGCCGTTCAGGTACTCGAGGGGAGCGGGAGCGGCGGTGAATTCGACTCTCGCGGCGTGCAGGAGTTGGGTGGTGAGGCCGTTTGAGGCTCCGGGCAGCATATAGGGCTTGCCGCCGTACTTGGTATCGCCCAGAAGGGGCAGGCCCGCGTAGCTCAGGTGGGCCCTGATCTGGTGGCTCCTGCCGGTCACCAGCTCGACCTCGGCCAGAGTATATCTGCCGTCGGTATAGAGGGGCCTGGCGACGGTCTCGATGTACTTTCCGCCTTCATAGGAGAGGGACTTTACTATGCCCCGGTTCTTCTTTTCGTCCTTGACCAGCCTGTTCCTTAAGACCAGCTCCTCCTTGAGCCTGCCGCAGACCACGGTCAGGTAGAACTTTCTCAGGGAGACGCTCTCCTTCGCATCCTTTTCGTCCGCCGGAGCTTCCCGCAGCATGGCGGAGAGGACTCTCAGGGCTTCGGCGTTCTTGCCGAAGATCACGAGCCCGGTGGTGTTCCGGTCGAGCCGGTGGACGGGGCTGGGGACGAAGCTCTTCTCGAGCCTCGGGACGTAGGCTCCGCTCTCGATCAGGTAGTCTGTCACCTGGTTGGCCAGGGTGTCTTTCTTTTCGGTCTTGTCGCCGTGGACCAGCAGGCCGAATGGCTTCGACACTATGATGAGGTCGTCGTTCTCAAAAAGGACCCTGAACTGCCTCTTGGCCGTGCCGCTCCTCTTCTTCTCGCTGTAGAGGGCCAGGTCTTCTTCGGCCGCGTAGACCGCAAGGACGTCGCCTTCCGCGAGCATGGCGTCTTCCTTGGCCCTTTTGCCGTTGAGCTTGACGTCTTTTCTTATGAGCTTGTATATGTACGACAGGGGAGCCTTGGGCAGGTATTTCCGCAGGAAACGATCCAGCCTCTGGCCCGCGTCGTTCTTTTCGATCACGATCTCCTTCATAACCGATTTATATTATCACAAAACGGGCTGAAATGCTTGCTTTTTCGGCATTTGACATCAAAGCGTAAAGATGTCTTTATGATGGGCCGGCATCCGCTGCCTGAGGGGACCATCGCGGGTCGCGGTGCTTAGCGACTGA
>JAEEIC010000228.1 GCA_016281165.1 Bacillota bacterium
ACGGCGAAGCCGAAATAGAAGATGGTGTTGTAGGAGTAGGGATTGTAGCGGATCTGCTCCTTGAAAGCCCAGAGCAGCGCCAGCATCATCGCGAGGGAATAAACTGCCATCACCGCGCAGACGGCGGCGGTCTTGAGCCCCGTTCCGCAGACGGCGATCAGGCAGACGGCGGCAGCGGCCAGCAGAGTGAGTATCCGCAGGCTGCGAAGCTTCGGTTTCGTATCTCTCGTGTCAAATCTGAAGTCCATCATTCTTCCGTGAAGAGCGCTCCCACCAGCCGGCGGTACTCCTTCATGGCGTCATATCCGTCCATGTCCGCGAGAAGAGCCTCTATGCTGCGGTAATACCAGGCGTGCATGGCGGGGTCCTTCTGATTGAAGAACTGCCACATATCCTCGCCTCTTTCCTTCCTGGCCAGATAAAGAGAGCGGATATTGGACAGCTTGTCGCTGAGCCAGAGTATCCTGACGCCGGGATCGTCGGCTCCGGCGAGCTTTTTTAGCGATCTCTCCTTGCGCGTCAGCCAGCTCTCTTCGGGAGGCATCTCCGGATGCTTATCCTCTGTCTCGGAGGCGACGAGGGCCGCGACCCTGGGGCCGAAGCGCTGTTCGATCTCTTCGGCGGTCGCGTCGGTATCCTCGACCGTGTCGTGGAGCACGGCGGCGGCCAGCACCTCGCAGTCATCGGTCATGGTCCCCGCGATCACGGCGACCTCGAGCGGATGAATGATGATTATACGTTAACTGCCGCTTTTTATTATATAAAAAGCGGCAGCGTGTGTAAAGCTTCAGTATGTATATCGGCCGGCCGCCCGCGGGGAGCGGCCCGAAGGGTCAATATCCCATGCCCTTCTTTATGGCGTTGAGATTGCTCGCGGAAAGATCCTGATGGCGGGCGGAGATGACCTTGGAGAGCACCGCTTCGATGTCTCCCCCGGCCAGCTCGGGGCACTCCTTCAGGAGCTTCCCGACCAGGACCATGTTGGCGAGCCCGGGGGTGCCGAGCTCTGCGGCCAGAGTCGTGGCGGGGATATATACCGCGCTGACGTCCTTCCTTTCGACCTCTCTGTCGACCATGGCGGAGTCGACCATTATCAGTCCGCCGGGGACGACCTCGCTCTCGTACTTGTCGAGAGAAGGCCTGTTCATGACTATGAGTATGTCGGGCTCAAAAACGATGGGGGATCCCACCGGCTCGTCGCTGACGATGATGTTGCAGTTGGCGGTGCCGCCGCGCATCTCGGGTCCGTAGGAGGGCAGCCAGCTGACCTGCCTTCCCTCCAGCAGTCCTTTATACGCGAGGAACTTGCCGGCGAAGAGTATGCCCTGTCCGCCGAAGCCGGCGATGAGGATGTTTTTCGTCATCTCCTACACCCCCTTGCTCTTGTCGCGGTAAACGCCCAGGGGATAATAGGGGATCATCTTTTCGTCCACCCACTGCAGGGCCTGCTTCGGAGTCATGCCCCAGTTGGTCGGGCAGGAGGAGATGACCTCCACCAGCGAGAAGCCCTTGCCCTCGACCTGGTTGCGGAAGGCCTTCTCGATCGCCCTCTTGGCGTTGTTCACGTTCTTTACGTTGTTCACGGCGACCCTTTCGATATACTCGGGGCCCTCGAGCGTCGCGAGGAGCTCGCTGATCCTCACGGGCCAGCCCGCTGTCTTCGTGTCTCTTCCGTAGGGCGAGGTCTGGGTGACCTGTCCGGGCAGCGAGGTCGGCGCCATCTGGCCGCCGGTCATGCCGTAGATCGCGTTGTTGACGAAGATTATGGTGATGTTCTCGCCTCTGGTCGCGGAGTGGACGGTCTCGGCGGTGCCGATGGAGGCCAGGTCTCCGTCGCCCTGATAGGTGAAGACTATGCTCTCGGGATTCGCCCGCTTGAGGCCGGTCGCGACCGCGGGAGCCCTGCCGTGGGCCGCCTCTATCATGTCGCAGTTGAAATAGTTGTAGGCGAAGACGGCGCAGCCGACGGGAGCGACTCCCACCGTCCTGCCCTCGATGCCCAGTGTGTCTATGGCCTCGGCCACCAGCCTGTGGATGATGCCGTGGGTGCAGCCGGGACAATAATGGAACTCAGCCTGCGTGAGGCTCTTCGGTCTTTCGAATACTATCGCCATCTTATCTACCTCCCGCCAGTTCTTCGGCCGCGGCAATGATCTGATCGGGGCCCGGGATGAGGCCGCCCGCCCTGCTGCACAGCGCTACCGGCTTTCTGCAGCCCGTCGCGAGCTTCACGTCCTCTATCATCTGGCCCATCGAGAGCTCGACGCTCAGGAAGCCTTTGACCCTGTCCGCCGCCTTTGCCAGCGCTTCTTTGGGGAAGGGCCAGACCGTGATCGGCCTTATGAGCCCGGCCTTGATGCCCTTTGCTCTTAAGCTCACCACCGCGTTCTTGGCCACGCGCGAGGCGATGCCGAAGGCCACCAGGCAGTACTCGGCGTCTTCCATCATGTATTCCTCCCAGCGGGCCTCGCTGGCTTCGATCTGGGCGTATCTGGCGAAGCGGTCGATATTGGTCTGCTCCAGTTCCTCGGGGTCGAGGTAGAGAGAGTTGACCACGTTGTGGGGCCTCTTCATCTGCGTACCGGTGAGGGCCCAGGGCTTCTCAAAGACGTGGGGCTCTTCTTCCCTGATCTCGACCGGCTCCATCATCTGGCCTATGGTGCCGTCGGCCAGTATCATCGAAGGCACCCTGTACTTGTCGGCCAGGTCGAAGGCCAGGCCCGTGAGGTCCGCCATCTCCTGCACCGAGGCGGGAGTCAGGACTATCCGGTGATAGTCGCCGTGACCGCCGCCCTTGGTGGCCTGGAAATAGTCGGACTGCGAGGGCTGGATGCCGCCCAGGCCGGGGCCGCCTCTCTGCACGTTCACGATGAGGGCGGGAAGGTCCGAGCCCGCCAGATATGAGATCCCCTCCTGCTTGAGGGAGATGCCGGGGGAGGAGGAAGAGGTCATGACCCTCTTTCCCGCCGCCGCGGCTCCGTAGACCATGTTGATGGCCGCGATCTCGCTCTCGGCCTGCACGAAGACACCGCCGATCTTGGGCATGCGCTTCGCCATGTAGGCGGCCAGCTCCGTCTGGGGAGTGATGGGATATCCGAAGTATATCCTGCAGCCCGCCCTGATGGCGGCCTCCGCCAGGGCCTCGTTGCCCTTCATCAAATATTTTTCAGCCATTTCCTCACCTCTCTACCGTTATCACGCAGTCGGGACACATGGCGGCGCACATGGCGCAGCCGACGCAGGCCTCCTGATCGGTGATCTCGGCCGCCGGATGCCCTTTCTTGTTGATCTTGGCGCTCAAAACGAGCAGATGCCTGGGACAGGCGTCCACGCAAAGGCCGCAGCCCTTGCAGCGCTCGGTCTCAAAGCTCACTTTTGCCATAGTATGATCCTCCTCTTATCTCCAGCTGTTCTTCTGCAGCCTTAAGGGAAAGTCTCCCTCCCCGGCGATGTCCTCGCGTACGCTGGTGAAGGCGACGGGAAGGCCGCTGAGCCTTGAGAGCTCATCCGCCAGAGCGCCGCTCCTTCTCACCTCGCCTATCTCGGTCCAGCTGCCCAGATTGGAATTGTTGATGATCGCCGTAAAGCCTATACCGCAGGCCGCCTCTATCTCCCTCATGACCTCGAGGGCCTTTTCGGGCGTCGGGGTCAGAGGACGGAAGAAATTCACCACGAAGAACATGTCGTAGTCGTTCTCTTCACGTATGAAAGGCGCGAACTGGCCCAGCACGTAGGCGCCCCTGTCGTCGCCGCCTATATCGAGCACGCAGTGCCCGGTCTCGGGCCTGAACAGAGCGTAGGCCTCGCTGGGCACCGTGGGCATGTCGATATTGGTGTTGGCGTAAGGCAGGGTCAGGAAGCCCACGCCGGCCTTCCTGAGCTCATCCTCGCTGTCGCGGGTCCTGAAATAGGGGTTCACTATGTCGAGGTCCGCGATGGTGACCTTAAGGCCCTGTCCGCGGAGCCGGATGGCGTAGTTCACCGCGATATTGGTCTTGCCGCTGCCGTAGTGGCCGCAGAAAAGCGAAAGCCTTTTCATGCTCTCTTATTTCACGACCAGGCCCAGCTTGTAGGTCCATCCCATGGTGTCGGGGACGGTGCCGGTCTGCATGCCGTAGAGATTGTCGTAGAGCTTCTGCGAGAGCTCGCCGACCTTGCCGCCGGAGACCATGTAGTCGGTGCCCTGGACGTTGAGGGTGCCGATGGGCGAGATGACGGCCGCGGTGCCGCTGGCGAAGATCTCTTTGAGATCGCCGGTCTTGCTGCCCTCGATCACCTCGTCGATGGAGAGCTTCCTCTCGCTGACCTTGACGCCCCAGCTCTTGAGCAGGCGGATCACGGAGTCCCTGGTGATGCCGGGCAGTATGGTGCCGTCGTCCAGGGGAGCGGTCACGACTTCATCTTTGAAGACGAAGAAGGCGTTGGAGGTGCCTATCTCCTCGACGTATTTATGCTCTTTGGCGTCGAGCCAGAGGACGTCCTTGCAGTCGTACTTCATGGCGTCCTGGGAGGCTCTCATGCCGCCGCCGTAGTTGCCGCCGACCTTGGCGTAGCCGGTGCCGCCCTTGGCTGCTCTGATGTACTTGTCCTGTACGTAGATGCGGGTAGCGGAAAGGCCTCCGTCGTTGGCCGCGTAGTAGGAGCCGGTGGGGCTCAGTATTATCAGGAAGCGGTAGTGCTTGGCGGGCAGGACCGAGAAGGATACCTCGTCGCCGAACATGAAGGGCCTGATGTAGAGCGCGGTGCCGGGGGAAGTGGGGATCCAGTCGGCGTCCTCGCTTACGACAGCCTTGATGGCGGCAAGGAAGAGGTCCTGGGGAAGCTCGGGCATGCACATGCGCTCGCAGGTCCTGGCCATGCGCTTGGCGTTCATGTCGGGTCTGAAGAGCAGTATCTCGCCTTCGGGGCTCCTGTAGGCTTTCATGCCCTCGAACATCATCTGGGCATAGTGCAGCACGCAGGAGGCGGGCTCGATCAGTATGGGAGCGTGGGGCACTACCCTGCCGTCATGCCAGCCGAGACCTTCGTCCCAGTCCATCACGAACATGTGATCGGTAAAGTAGCGGGCGAAGCCGAGCTTGCTCTCGTCCTCGGGTCTGGGCTTGGGATTGTTCGTTCTGGTCACGGGAAATTTGTAATCCATCTTTTTGTTTCTTCCTTTCTTTTTTTGGTGCGTTTCTGTCTATGATAAGCGATGTTTTTCGCATTGTCAAACAAATTATCGCGAAGTTATTTGTGCGCCGGTTATAATCTTGCTTTCCACCGCCGGGGCGGCTCCCTGCTTCGGGGGCTGCTCTACAGCCTGTTCCTCTGTATCTTGCCGCTGACGGTCTTGGGCAGGCTGTCCTTAAAGACCACCAGGCGCGGATATTTGTAGGGAGCGGTGTGCTTCTTGACGTAGTCCTGTATCTCTTTTTTGAGCTCCTCGCTGGGCTCGGTGCCCTTAGTCAGCACAATGCTGGCCTTGACGATCTGGCCTCTGACCTCGTCGGGAGCGGCCGAGACGCCGCATTCCAGCACGTAGGGCAGCTCCATGATCACGCTCTCGATCTCGAAGGGCCCGATGCGGTAGCCGCTGGACTTTATGATATCGTCCGTGCGTCCCACGTACCAGTAGAAGCCGTCCTCGTCTCTCCAGGCGGTGTCGCCGGTATGGTAGAAGCCGTCCCTGATGGCTTCGGCCGTCTTCTCCGGATCGTTGTAGTATTCCTTAAGGAGGCCGCAGGGCCTGCCTTCGCGCAGGTCGATCACGATCTCGCCGGTCTCGCCGTCGCCGATGATATCTCCGTTCCTGTCCATGAGCTTGACGTCGTATATCGGCGCAGGCTTGCCCATCGAACCGACCTTGTGCGGGGCGCCGACGAGGTTGCCGATGATCATCGTGCTCTCGGACTGGCCGAAGCCTTCCTTGATCTGCAGGCCCGTCAGCTTCTCGAACTGCCTGTAGACCTCGGCGTTGAGGGCCTCTCCCGCCGTGGACATGTGCTTGACGCTCGAGAAGTCGTAGCGGCTCAGATCCTGCTTGATCATCATGCGCAGCATGGTCGGAGGCGCGCAGAAGCTCGTGATACCGTATTTTTTGAACATCGGCAGGATGACCGAGGCGTCGAAGCGGTCGAAGTCGTAGACGAAGGTCGCCGCTTCGCAGAGCCACTGGCCGTAGAGCTTGCCCCACATGGCCTTGGCCCAGCCGGTGTCCGAGATGGTGAAGTGAAGTCCGTCGGGATCCACGTTGTGCCAGTAGCGGGCGGTATGGAAGTGCCCGAGGGCGTATTTGTAGTCGTGGGCCGCGATCTTGGGATAGCCCGAGGTGCCCGAGGTGAAGAACATGAGCATGAGGTCGTCCCCGCCGGGGGCGTCCTGCCCGCGCTCGAAGTGGCTGCGGTACATCTCGATCTCTTCGTCGAAGCTCCGCCAGCCTTCTCTTTCGCCATTGACGATGATCTTGTGCCTCAGCGAGGGGCATAAGGCCGCCGCCTCGTCTATCCTCTCCGGGACCCCGTCGTCAGCCGTGGCGATGACGGCGCTGACTCCCGCGGCGTTGAAGCGGTACTCCAGATCGTGCGGCTGCAGCTGGCTCACTGCCGGGATCGCGACGGCGCCCAGCTTGTTGAGCCCCAGCATGGCGAACCAGAACTGGTAGTGGCGCTTGAGGACCAGCATGACCCTGTCGCCCCTGTGTATGCCTATGGCCTTGAAGTAGTTGGCGGCGCGGCTGGACCAGGAGCTCATGTCCCGGAAGCTGAAGCGCCTCTCGGTCATATCCTTGGAGACGTGCAGCATGGCCAGCTTCTCGGGATCCTTCTTCGCCATGGCGTCGACCAGGTCGAAGGCGAAGTTGAAATGCTCGGTGTTCTTGAAGCTGATGGCGGTCGGAGTGCCCTTCTCGTTCTCGGTCACGTCGATGAACTGCCGGTATATGCGGTCCCCGTCGTCTCTGTGGATGACGCTCTTGGTATCGTCCTCGGCCCTGACCGGCTGCAGCTCCGGTATGGGCTCGCCCTCGGGATTCAGGACTATGGCGTAGAACTCGCAGTCCCTGCCGTTGACGGCGACCATCCCGTGAGGGGTGCCGCTGTCGTAGTACATGGAGTCGCCGGGGCCCAGGATCTCCTTGTGTTCTCCCACCTGCACCATCAGGTTGCCCGAGATGACTATGTCGCACTCCTGGCCGGAGTGGGTGGTGAGCTCGATGTCCGAGGCCGCCGCCTTCTCGTCGAAGAGGACCTTGACGTAGAGAGGCTCGGCGATGCGGTTCTGGAAGGCGTAGGCCATGTTGAAGTAGGTCATGCCGTGGGCGGTATTGACCTCCTGGGCCGTGCCCTTCCTGGTGAGGGCGTAGGATTTGAGCTTGGGGCTGTAGCCCTCGATGATGTCGGTGACGTTGACGTTCAGCTCGGCGGTGCATCTGTAGAGGAAGGCGAAATGCAGGTCTCCCATCCCCGATTCGTTGCGTATGTATTCCTCAAGGGAGACCTCCGTTTTTCGGGCCATCTCCTCCTGGGTGAAGCCCTGTATCTCCCTGAGCTCCCTGATGCGGGAGGCCATCTCCCGTATCTTGCTGTCAAGTCCGTTCATTGCTGCCATCTGACTGTCTCCTTCAGTTCACGGGAGGAGCTCTTCTGGGTAAATAAAAAGCCCGTCCCAAAGAAATGCCTTTGAGACGGGCAAGTCATTATCATGCCCGCGGTACCACTCAAATTGCATGCCCAAAGCATGCCCCTCAGGGTCCGACAACCCTTATGCCCTTACGCGGCAGTCTCGGGAAGGGTCTACTCGCTCTTACGCTTTCTTCCTTCCGGCTCGGAAGCTACAGCTGCGGGGGACTTTCCGCCGGTTCTCAGCCTGCCCGGCTCTCTGTGGGATCGTCTGCCTCGCGCCCTCTTCGTCAATGCCTTTATGTTTTGATACTATAACTCAAAGGAGATCATTTGTCAAACAAAAATACAAATATTTTGTTGTCAGCTTATAAACTGTCCGCCTCCTTCATTGTTTTCGCAGATAAATATCTTCCGCGGCAGCGTCCGCCCGGCAGGTCCCGGGCAGCCGGCGCTTTAGAGCTTGCTCCTTTGTATCTTGCCGCTGATGGTCTTGGGCAGCTCGTCCCTGAAGACGACCAGCCTGGGATACTTGTAGGGCGCGGTATGCTGCTTGACGTAGTCCTGGATCTCCTTCTTGAGCTCCTCTGTGCCCTCGACCCCCTTGGCGAGAACGATCGAGGCCTTGACTATCTGGCCCCTCACCTCGTCGGGAGCGGCCGAGACGCCGCACTCGAGCACATAGGGGAGCTCCATGATGACGCTCTCGATCTCGAAGGGCCCGATGCGGTAGCCGCTGGACTTGATGATGTCGTCCACACGGCCCACGTACCAGTAATAACCGTCCTCATCGCGCCAGGCGGTATCTCCGGTATGATAGTATCCGTCGTGCAGCACCTGATCCGTCAGGGCTTTGTCCTTGTAGTACTCGAGGAAGAGGCCCGCGGGGGCGCCGTCTCTCACGTCTATGCAGATCTCGCCCGTCTCGCCGTCGGGGCAGATGTGCCCGTCTCTTCCCATCAGCACGATCTTGTACTGGGGGGTGGGCTTGCCCATGGACCCTATCTTTACGGTGGTGCCGGTGAGGTTGGCGATGGTCAGGGTCGTCTCGGTCTGGCCGAAGCCCTCCATTATCTGCAGGCCGGTCTTCTGCTCGAACTGCCTGTAGACCTCGGGGTTGAGGGCCTCGCCGGCGGTGGTCATGTGGTGGACCGAAGAGAAATCGTACTTGCTCAGGTCTTCCTTTATCATCATGCGCAGCATCGTGGGCGGCGCGCAGAAGGTCGTGATGTTGTACTGCTTGAAGAGGGGCAGTATGTCGGCGGCGCTGAAGCGGTCGAAATCGTAGACGAAGACCGCTCCCTCGCAGAGCCACTGGCCGTAGAACTTGCCCCAGAGGGACTTGCCCCAGCCGGTGTCGGATATGGTGAGATGCAGGCCGTCTCTCTCGCAGCAGTGCCAGTAGCGGGCGGTCACGAAGTGCCCCAGGGAATAGGTGTGGGAGTGCCTCACCATCTTGGGGTCTCCGGTGGTGCCGCTGGAGAAGAACATGATGGCGTCGTCGTTTCCTTCCGAGCAGTCGGCGGGCCTTCTGAAGGTCTTTCTGAACATCTGGTATTCGCTGTCGAAATCGTGCCAGCCGGGGGCTCTTCCGCCCACCATCACGCGGGTCTTAAGGCTGGGGCAGCGCTCCAGGACGGCGTCCACCATGTCGGCCGTGTCGCCGTCGGCGGTGCAGACTATGGCCTTGACCTGGGCGGCGTTGAAGCGGTATTCGAAATCGTGCTCCTTGAGCAGATAGGTCGCGGGTATGGCCACGGCCCCGATCTTTTCAAGGGCCAGCATGGAGAACCAGAACTGGTAGTGGCGCTTAAGGACCAGCATGACCCTGTCGCCCTTCTCTATGCCCAGCGATCTGAAGTAATTGGCGGCGCGGTTGGATTCCTCCATCATGTCCCTGAAGGTGAAGCGCCTCTCCCTCCTGTACTTGTCCAGATGGATCATCGCCAGCTTGTCGGGGTACTTTTCGGCGATGGCGTCGACGATGTCGAAGCCGAAATTGAAGCGCTCGGTGTTCGTGAAGCTTATGCTCTTCAGCGCCCCGTGGCGGTCTTCCTCGGTCTTCACGAATTCCTCCGCGATCAGCTTCGTGGTGGAACGGGCCGAGATCACGGTCTCGAGTATCTCCTGCTCGGGAGTATCCTCGCCCGGGAAGATGATGGCGATGAACTCGCAGTCCCTGCCGTCGACCGCGATCATGCCGTGGGGGGTGGAGGAGTTGTAGAGTATGCTGTCGCCCTCCTTTAAGACCTCCCTGTTGTCGCCGACCTGCACCATGAGGGAGCCGCTGACGACGTAGTCGAACTCCTGGCCGCCGTGGGTGGTGGTGTGTATGGGCATGTTCTGCTGCTTGGATGAGTAGTCGTACTTGACGTAGTAGGGCTCGCCCAGCTTGTCGGCAAGGTTGGGAGCGAGGTTTATGATCTTGATGCCGGGCTCCTTGGCGGTATCCTGGCCCTGCCCCTTCCTCGTCACCGTGTAGGACCTGAGCTTGGCGCTGTGGCCCTCGAGGAGCTCAGTCATCTGCACCCCGAAGACCTGGGCGCACTTGTAGGTGAAGGTGAAGGGGAAGTCCACCGAGCCGCTCTCGTACTGCATATACTCCTCGGCGCTCATCTCGGTCTTCTCGGCCATATCGCTGTACGAATAACCGAAGATCTCTCTCAGTTCCCTGATGCGGCCCGCGATCTCCATCAGCTGGTCGCCTGAATTCTGTGTAGCCATTTTCTTTCTCCGTTCTTCGATACGCCCGGGCTCTTTATCCTATGTTGGTAAAATAAAAAGCCCGTCTCAAGCAAACACTTGAGACGAGCCGGAATATCATATCCGTACCCGCGGTACCACTCAAATTGCGCATATCGCGCCGCTCAGGCTCCAACAAGCCTTATGCCTTAACGCAGCAGTCACGGAAGGCGCCTACTGCCCGCGCGGGGTTTCGGACCTTCAGCTCGGAAGTGATGGGCACTGGAACATTCCGCCGCCGGGATCTCAGCCTCCCCGGCTCTCTGTGAGCTTCCCGCTCCTGCCGTCTTCGTCACAGCTTTTTTATTCAACTGCCGTTTACTATGCCACAGAATCGCGTCCGTGTCAAGCGGTCGGAGACGATTTTCATATTCACGCATGCATTTTATAAAAGCGCGGCGGATGGAAGGCGCAAATACCACGCTCTCCGCCCCGCCGCGGTCCGAAGCAGGCGGGATAAATTGCCGGTTTACAAGCCGGCTGCCATAGCATATAATATATTATTATCAGAAATGTGCGTTCGCGGCCGGAAATCTATCATTTTTTTAGACATCATCTTTTAAAATCCTGATCTTCCCCCTGCCCCTGCCGGATACGGACGCGTAAGGACGATCGCGCGTTATATGCGTCTTTACGCATAGAGTATGTAGAGTACGCATATGGCAATATGATATCTGCGTAAGGAAAGGAGCTTCATCATGACCGTACAAGAAATGAAAGAAAAAGCCTGTCAGGCGATCCAGGATCACAGCGAAGAGATCATCGCCCTGGCGACAGCCATAGAGCTGGAGCCCGAGCTGGGCTACAAGGAGTTCAAGACCGCCGCCAAGGTGCAGGCGGAGCTGGACAAGCTGGGCTTTGAGCATAAGGACGGAGTCGCGGTCACCGGCATCATCACACCTGTCGAAGGAAGAGACCACAAGATCAGGCTCTCGATCATGGGCGAGCTCGACGCGGTGCTCGTACCCGGCTGCCCCACCGCCGATCCCGTCACCGGCGCCGCCCACTGCTGCGGTCATAACGCCCAGGCGGCCTCTGTCGTCGGCGTCGCCTACGCCCTCGCCAAGACCGACATCATGAAGGAGCTGGACGGAGACATCGTGCTCATGCACGTCCCCTCCGAGGAATATGTGGAGCTGGCGTACAGAAAGGGCGAGATCGACAAGGGCAACATCTCCCTCATCGGCGGCAAGCAGGAGTTCATCAAGCTGGGAGTGATGGACGACATCGACATGATGATCATGCAGCACACCGGCAATGTGGAGGAAAAGGACGGCAAGACCTATTACGCGAATCCGGGCGGAGAGCTGCAGAGCCTCGGCTTCGTGGGCAGGATGGTCCAGTACGTGGGCAAGGCCAGCCACGCGGCCGCTCCCTGGCAGGGCGTCAACGCTCTTAAGGCGGCCCAGGTAGGACTGCTCGCCATCGATTCGCAGCGCGAGACCTTCCCGCCCGAAGACACCATCAGGGTCCATCCCATCATCACCAAAGGCGGAGACCTGGTCAATGTCGTTCCCTCGGACGTGCGCATCGAGACCTATGTCAGGGGAAGCAACACCGAAGGCATACTCAAGGCCGCGGAAAAGGTCGACAGATCCTTCAAGGCCGGCGCGGACGCCATCGGCGCCCAGGTGAACATCACCAAGCTGCCCGGCTACATGTGCCCCCTGGAATGCCCCCCGCTCAAGAAGATAGTCTATGAGAACCTCTGCGGAGTCTTCGGCGAGGAGCACGTCGCGCCGGACGGCATGGGCGGGAGCACCGACGCCTCCGACGTCGCCCACATCATGCCGACCTGCCACATGTTCATCGGCGGAGCGACCGGAGTCGGGCACGGCGACGACTACAAGATCACCGATCCCCAGATGGCCGTCGTCGACGCCGCCAAGGCCATGGTCTGCACCGCCATCGACCTTCTCGCCAACGGGGCGGAAAAAGGCCTCGAGGTCAAGAACAGCTGGAAGCCGCCCATGACCAAGGAGGAGTACCTCTCCAAGTGGTGCGAGCTCTAAGCTCCGAGACCTGAGCCGCGGAGCGCTCTTCCGCGGCGAAAGACTGAAAAGATCAGACTGCCCGAAGGCTCCGGCCCCGGGCAGTTTTTTACGGCCGGCGCCGGGGATCGATCAAGAAAAACCGCTCGGTTCGCCGAATGAGCGAGATCGCTATTGATTAGCGGCGGATAACGATCTATATTATATCTCGTTCGGCATTCAGACTTCGCACCGCGCGGACCGCGGAAAGGAAAATCCACATGAGATCTCTCGGTCTTTCAAAAAAGGGCTTCGCCCAGCTCATCATCGCTCTCTGCTCCATGCTGGGATCCCATCTTTACTTCTGCATGATGCTGCTCTACGTCCCGTTCCAGAACTGTTTCGGGCTCACTAACACGCAGATAGCGGTGCTGCTCTCGATATATTCCGTCACCTCGATCCCCTTTTCCGTATTCTTCGGCTGGCTCAGCGACGCCGTCTCGCCCAAATTCTGCATGTACATGCCCTGCTTAATGTCCGGCCTGCTGGGGATAATCCTCTGCTTCGATCCCGGCTACACCGCGCTCAAGCTGATCTTCGCCCTGATGCCCATAGGCGGTATGGCCTGGTCCTCCCTCATAAAATGCATGAAGAACCTGGCGAGAGACAACAGCTACATAGGCAAGATATTCGGCAGCGCCAACACCTTCGACGGCCTGCTCTCCTCGGCGATCTATCTTTTCTTCATCTTCTACTTCGGGAATTCGATAGGCGAGCCGGCGAATTTCAGGATCATCATCTGGACCTGCAACATCATGTCCATCATGGCGGGCCTTCTCGTGCTCTTCTTCCTCGACTACGACTGGATCGTCGCGAATTCCAGCAATTACACCGTGACCGAAAAGACTTCCTTCGTCAGGGGGCTTATCACCGCGGTCAAGGTGCCCGAGGTCTGGGCAGTCGGAGTCCTCAGCATCGTCTATTACGCCATAACCTGCGTGGTGAACTATACGACCCCCTACCTCATCAACGGCTTCGGCATCCCCATCGCCTACACGACCCTTTTCTCCGTGATCTCCAGATACACGCTCAAGACCTTCGCCGGGAATTCCGGCGGCAGGCTCAGGGACCGCAAGGGAGCCATGTACAAGGCTCTTAAGCCCATGAGCGTGGTGACCTCCGTCACCCTGCTGCTGATGGCCGTCCTGCCCATGAAGAGCTCGCTGGTGATCCCGGCCTGCGTCCTGGGCGCCGCCCTGATCTACTTCTATATCATGATGTCCACGGCCGGCAGCGTCACCCTTACCGAATACAATCCTCCCGCCAATCTCCACGGCATGATGAACGCCGTAGTGACCATAGTCGGCAGCCTGGGCACCGTCTTCATGTCCAACATCTGCGGCCGGATACTCGACGCCTGGCCTCTTGCCGGCTACAGATACTGCTTCCTGCTGGGGATAGCCGTCGAGGCCATATTCTTCTTCTCTGGCGATATGCTCCGCCTCTGCTCGAAGCTGCCCAACTCGATGTATAAGAACAGGGCGGATCACGCGTTCGACCGCTGACAGCCTCCCCCGCAGATAAAATAAGGCCGGCTCATGAGCCGGCAAATCAAGACCGAGCTCCCGAAGGAGCCCGGTCTTTTAGTCTTGTATACGGGTGAGGATCAGATGATCTAGATCTGACCGGTCTGGGCCAGAACGACCTGAGCGATGATGGCGGAGCCGATGAAGGTTCCGATGAAGGTCAGGATAGCAGTGATGACGATTCTCGGTCCCTGCTTCTTGAACGCATCGAGATCCTTGCCGATAGCGATACCGGCGTATGCGAGGATCGGGGTGCACAGAGCCATCAGCTGGATGATGCCGATGTGGGAAACGATCCAATCCTGGAACGGCGAACCGTCGATAGCTACGAAGGTGTTGATTATGGTCAGGTAGAGAGCGGTCGGGAATTTCGGCCACTTGGGGATCTTCTCCAGCAGCTGCTGGACGAGCATCGCGAACAGTACCAGGCAGACCATGCAGATCATACCGGGAGCCGCCTGAAGCGGAGTGATGGGTTTACCCTGTTTAGTCGTGTATATCCAGTTGCCGAATGACGCGTATATAGCGGAGATCACCAGGACCTTGATACGCACAAACCAGATGTTTTCATACCATTTTACTTGTGCCATTGTTCGGTCCTCCTAACTACATGTCGACGACTACGTCGTCGGCCTTCTCTTCGACTTCGTGGGTGCTGCTCTTGGGGGGTTCCTTACCCTTGAGCTTCCAGAGACCCTTGTACAGAGCGTTGGAGATGGGGATGGCGAGGAACAGGTTCATGTACATACCGTCGAGACCGGAGAGGGTGTTGGACGAATATGCCAGAGCGTAGAGCTGTTCAGACATCTCAGGCCATTTCTCCATCAGAGGAGCGACGTTGGCGCTCATCATCGAAGCGGAACCGGTGCCGCAGGCCATGGCCAGAGCGAAGGGATGGAACCAGCCGGTGTTGGCCAGCATCGAGGACATGAGTCCGCAGATGATGGTTCCGAACAGAGTTCCGGTGATGTATCCGCCCATGACGCCGAGACCTTCGTCAGAGTCGAGTCCGTACATATCGCCGATGACGATCAGCGAGCCTTCACGAGAGATCGAGAAGCCTGCGCCGACGACGGAACGGCCCATGTTGAGGAGCAGGACGCCGATAGGGATCGAGAGGAAGATGGTTCCGAGGTTACCGAGCTCCTGCAGGACCAGGGCAGCGCCGGACTTTACGATGAGACCGAGGTTGGGGCCGATGGTAGCGGCGCCGCGGGCGCCGAGCATCAGTACCGAGATAGTGATGTAGGGAGATGCGGTCACCATCATCTCATGAGGAATAGCTTTTACGAGAGCAAGAATGATTCCGAGTACTACTGCGTACAGCATCGGGAACAGTGTGAATGATACCGGCCCGAATTTGAAGGCGTGCATTCCGATGAACTCGCAGACGAACACCATGATGCCGCACAGCACGTGGACTTTCCAGTCCTTGAGATATTCTTTCAAACCTTCCATTACTTTGATGTTACCTCCTTTGATAGTTCAGGTTTATCATCGATCGAAAAATGTTCTGAATTCCTCACCCCTTTTCCGGATCATTTCCGTTCGACTCTAAAACACATGTATCGATGGGTCCGCGTTTTTTAATTATACAGAAAGGATACATAATATCCCCCATCGACTCATACATTAAAAATACTATATTGTTAATTTGATTTCAAGTATTTTGTTTAGATTTAACACTGATATGCGATATATCGCATATCGCATTAGGGCCGGTGATAAATTCCTTATAGCGTAAATAGACTAATATTATTTATATATAAAAAAATCGTATGAGACCGTCCTTCACGGCCTCATACGGTTTCATTTAATAAATACTCATTTATCACTTGACCAGATTCCAGATCAGTGCGTAGGCCTCGTAGCAGATGAACAGGACGAGGAGCGCCAGGGCGGCCTTGTGATACGGTCTGATCTCGCGCTTCCTTCCGGCGGAGAACTGGGCCGCGGCGATGCCCGCCGGGAGCATCCAGTAAAAGATGAGTATGGGCACGAGAGCGTAGAGCACCTGCCGGCGCAGCACGCCGAAGACGAAGAGCATCAGGCACAGGCCGCTCGACACTCCCCTGAGCATCATCGTCGACTTCTTCCCGGGATTCGCGGCCGCCGTCCAGCCGGAGGCGAAGCAGACCGCGCTGCACAAGAGGAATAAGGGAGTGTTGAGCAGCACGATCACGGATAATACAGTATAAAGAATATTTTCCATATGTCCCTCCTTTGTACCGGCGGTATGCTCCTGACCCTCATTCTACCATCGACCGGTCCTTCCGTCTATACCCGCGCCCCAAGACGCCGGGATCATTCCTCCCCGTCCTCCTCGGGCAGAGGATGCTCCTTGACCAGAAGCTCCGTGACCCTCATGCCCTCGACCGACTTGACAGTGAGGGTGAGGTTCTTGTAATCGAAGCTCTCGCCGGGCTGGGGATAGCCCCCGAGCATCTCGATGGCCCAGCCGCCCAGGGTCGCGTTGTCGTCCTCGAAATCCCTGTCGTCCATGTCCATCTCGGAGAAGAAATCGTATATCCTCATGTCGCCGTCGACCTCGAACTCGTCGTCCGAGAGCTCGACGAACTCCTCGTCGATGGAATCCTTCTCGTCCCAGATCTCGCCCACCAGCTGTTCCATCACGTCCTCCATGGTGAGCATGCCCATGATGCCGCCGTACTCGTCGGTGACGAATACCAGGTGGCTCTTGGTCTTCTTCATTAGCTCAAGAACGTCCGGTATGGGCATGGTCTTGTGGACGAAGCGGGGCTTCATCATGAGGGAGGCGATGTCGAGCCTGCCGCCGTCCAGCATCCTGCGGTAGCACTGGGTGGTGAGAACGAAGCCCAGCATGTGGTCGGGAGTATCGCGGTAGACCGGCACTCTCGAATAGGGGCAGTCCAGAAGGATCTTTTTTACGGTCTCCTCGTCGTCGTCGATATCGATCGCGATCATGTCGACTCTGGGCGTGATGATCTCGTAGGCCAGGCAGTCGTCGAAGTCGAGGGCGCTCTGCAGCAGGTCGTGGGTGTCCTCGTCCACCACCCCCTCGTCCTCCGCGGTGTCGAGCATGGTCTCAAGGTCGTCCTCGGTGACCGCGTCCTCGGTCTCGCTGTCCTTCCAGAGCCTTGAGAGGCCTGAGAGCAAGGCGCTGACCAGTACGGCCAGTGGCTTCGTCACTATCATGAAGCCCTTGAGAGGCAGGGCCACGCGGGTCGAGAACTTCTCCGGGGCTCTCGCCGCCAGTATCTTGGGAGCGATCTCGCCGAAGATAACGATGATCACGGTCA
>JAEEIC010000229.1 GCA_016281165.1 Bacillota bacterium
AGGGCTTTGAGAGCTCGGCCATGCGGTTCAGGAACTTCTCGTCGCCGGAGAGCTTGGGAAGGCCCAGCTGGCTCCAGGGGTTCATGTAGCCCAGCGAGATCGGATAAAGTTTGACCTCGGTCAGCTTCTTGTCCTCTATGGTCCAGGAAGCGATGACAGCCTCCCAGATCTCGGGCATCACCATGTAGCCGCAGGTCCTGTTCTTGGTCCTGTTGAGCATGTAGGAGCCGACCTTGGTGTCGATGGGCATGTTCTTGTTGGCGTAGGCGTCCCAGGGCTGGTACTCGACAGTCTCGGTCTCGAAGATGAAGTTTCCGAGGCTGTAGAAGATGACTCCTCCGTGGTAGAGCTCGACTCCCCTGATCTCGTGGGGACCGTGGCCTATCATGGCGGTGGCGCCGGCGTCTATGCAGCGGCGGCTGAAGGTCTCGATGAACTGGGCGGGAACGGTGGTCTCGTCGGCGTCGCACTCATGGGCGTGCAGGGATACCAGGACGATATCGGCGACCTCCTTGGCCTCCCTTATCTCCTTTTCGATCCTCTGCATGTCCTTCTCGTTGGGCACGCTCTCGATCCAGCAGTGATCGTCCAGTATGAAGGAGATGCCTCCCAGGACGAAGGTCCCCTCGGCGGGAGGATTGCCGTAGCCGGTGCGCACCGATCTTTCGGCGCCCGCGTTGATGCGGGTCACCTTGGCCAGCTCGACCACCTGGTCGAACCTCTCCTTGTCCAGGTGATAGTGGGTCTTGTGGCGCAGGGGGTTGAGGCCCGGTCTTCCGGGAAGATCGCCGGTCTGACCGCCCGCCATGGCGGAGATCTTAAAGCTTGAGCATACGCCTATCATGGCGACTCTCTGGCCGCTGGCTTCGAAGAAGCAGGGCTTGGAGGCGTCTCCCAGGTTGGCTCCGGTGCCGCAGAAGGGCATATCCTTCTCGTTGAGGTACTTGATGGTCGCCAGAAGCCCTCCGTGGCTGTAGTCGCAGGAATGGTTGTTGGCGGTGTTGAAGATGTTGAAGCCCATCTTCTTGATGTCGTCGAGGCATCTGGGGTCTGCCATGGCCCAGGTACCGCCGCTCTCGGCCGCGGGCACGCCCTCCTTGTTGTGGAAGGTCATCTCCAGGTTGGAGAAGGCGACGTCGTGGCTCTTGATGAGCTTTACGACCTCGTCGTAGCCCTCGTAGCCCTTCTCGGCTATTCTGCGGGTGATGAAGGCGTCGCCGGTTGCGGTGTAGGTTACTTTGCTCATGTTTTTTCTCCTTTTTGACTTATGGGTCAGGCCTAAAGGCAGGCCTCGTAGATCTTTATGATGTCTTCCCTGGTGAGAGGAACGAAGGCGTTGTTCATGCGTCCGCCGAAGTTGGCCTTCTCTGCCATGTCCGCGAAGTGCTCGGTACCTATGCCCAGCTCGGTGAGGGTCATGGGTATGCCGTTCTCCCTGAAGAAGTTTTCGAGGGCGTCGATGCCGGCGAGGGCGAGAGCGTGCTCATCCTCCCCTTCGAGGCCCCAGACGTTTTTGGCGAATCTGACGAAGCGCCACTCGCAGCCGGGATCCTTCTTCAGTATGAATCTCATCCAGCGCGGGGTCAGCAGCGCGAGGCCCACGCCGTGGGTGATGTCGTAGTAGGCGGAGAGCTGGTGCTCCATGCCGTGGCATACCCAGCCGCTGGCCTGCTTGCCGTAGCGGGGGATGCCCGAGCAGGCTATGGAGGAATCGGCCATGAGGTTGGCTCTGGCTTCGTAGTTGTCGGGCTCAGCCAGCGCGACGGGCAGGTTCCTTATGACCGACTTGAGCACTGTCTCGCAGATGCCGTCCGCCAGGTCGCTGTCGGGAGTCCTGGAGAAATAGTCCTCCATGATGTGGCTCATGATGTCGGCGGCGCCGGCCGCGGTGTGATATTTGGGGACCGAGAAGGTATAGGTCGGGTCGCAGATGGAAGCCGTCGGGAAGGTGAAGCTGGCGCCTATCTTCTCGTTGGTGGTCATGTTGGAGATGACGCCGCCGCCGTCGTATTCGGAGCCGGTGGCGCTGATGGTGAGTATGACGAACAGAGGCAGGGCCTTGGGAGGAGTCTTCCTTTCCTTGACCATGCTCCAAAGATCGTCTCCTTCGAAGTAAACTCCGCTGGCCACGGCCTTGGAGCAGTCTATGGTGCTGCCTCCGCCCACTGCCAGTATGGCGTCTACACCGTTCTCCTTGCAGAGCTTTACTCCCCTTGCCACTGACTCGATCCTGGGATTGGGCTCTATGCCCGAGAGCTCTGTGACCTTGCAGCCCTCTTCCTTCAGTATGCCCATGATCTCGTCATAAAGGCCGCTCTTCTTGACGGAGCCGCCGCCGTAAGCGAGAAGTATGCTCTTGTAAGGCTTCAGAAGCTCGGCGAGATGGCTGATCTGGCCCTTGCCGAAGTATATCTTAGTCGGAATACTGTGTACAAAATTGAGCATATAAGCCTCCTTTCTCTTAAACTTCAGGTTCGGTGAGCCCTTCGACTCCCGCCGCCATCAGCAGCACCAGCAGAGCGTGCTGTATCGCTTTGTGGGCGTTGTACAGGGGGAAGAACTCCTCGACGCTGTGGTTCTTTATATTTCCGGACTCCCCTTCGGGGACGAAGCCTCTGCCCAGGCAGACCGCAGGGATGCCGCGGGCGATGGCGATGTTGGCGTTGGTGGAGCCGCCCTGCCCGAGATGGGCCTTGACGCCCAGGAACTCCAGAGCCATCTGGGAAGCCTCGACGAGGGCGCTGTGGGGATCCTGTTTTCCGCCCGGAGTGATGCTTATGGGCTTGACCTCGAGAGTGAGAGGCTCCTTGCCCCAGCGCTCGTTCTCTTCTTTCACGGCGGTCTCGAAGGCGTCGAAGATGAACTTCTTCATCTCGGCGAACTCCTTCTCGCCGTTGGAGCGGAAGTTTACTATGACCGAAGCCTCGGGAGCGAAGGCGTGAACGCCCGCCGCGGTGCCGGCATGGAAATTGGAGGCGCAGAAGGTGGTCCTGGGATCGTCGGGCGCCTTGTAATCTGCGATCTTTGCGACAGCCCTGGCTCCCGCGTGGACGGTGTTGGCCATGGTGCCGAAGGCTCCGTAGGAGTGTCCGGCCTTGCCTATGATCTTGAACTCGTAGGTCTCGCCTATAGTTCCTTCATAGGTGATGGCCGCCATGTTGTGGTTGTCGAGGGATATCTGGGCTCCTATGTCCTTTCTGCTCTCGTGCAGATCGAAGATGCCGCCCAGGCCGCCCAGGCCTTCTTCCCTGGTGGTCCCGACGAAGAGGACGTCCTTCACGGTCCTGATGCCGGCGGCGTCCAGGGCTCTGTCAAGGCAGAGCAGCATGGCGAGGGCTCTGGTGTCGTCGCCTATGCCGGGAGCGTAGAGCACTCCGTCCTTCTCCTCGACTCCCTTTACGGTGCCGAAGGGGAAGACTGTGTCCATGTGGCCTTCGATGAGCACCTTGGGGCCTTCGGACGTTCCCTTCCTGAGGGATATCACGTCTCCGCCGGCTCCGATGTGGGCGTCGGTGAGACCCTGGTCTATGAGCATCTGTGCGAAGACCTTTGCTCTGTTCTCTTCCTCCCAGCTGGGAGCCTCGATAACGACCAGCTTCTTAAGCTCTTCCTTGGTGCGCTCCTGATCGTCTTCGATGAATTTGAGGGCCTTCTGCACTCTCTCGTCGTTCAGCAGTTTGGTAAAAGCGTCTCTTCTTTCGGGCTTTGCTTCGTACATATTATACTCCTTTATTTATAAAAATCGGGGATCTGGTTCTTATGGAATTCGTCCGTTTCGGCCCTGAAGGCTTCGTCAGCTATGAGCTTAAAACCGACGCAAGCCAGTCCGGCTGCGCCCTTTCTGGTGA
>JAEEIC010000230.1 GCA_016281165.1 Bacillota bacterium
AGGCGCGGGAAAACGTTGAGTGTTGCTTCTCTGTAGTCGTCAAAACTCAACATTAGGGCGAAAAGGCGCGGGGAAACGTTGAGTATCGTTTCTCCGCGGTCGTCAGAACTCAACATTAGGGCGAGAGGACGCGGGAAAACGTTGAGTATAGTACCTCTATGCTCGTCTTTATACAAAACGATCGTTTTAGATACCGTTTACCAACTGATATGAGACTCTCCGAAGCAGCCGGGTCAAGCGTCCCGCGCGCCCTCTTTTTTCTTTTCGGTTGCGTCCGGGGGCTGTTAGTGAGAAAATATATCAGAAAGAATGCTTCGGCCTGTTCGGGACCGGAGCCGCTGACCGTCCGCTGCCCGAAGCGGACATATAGAACAGAAAAAGGAGAATCAAAATGGCAAAGAAGGTCATCATGTACGGAAGCGCCGCCTGCCCCGACTGCGTAAAGGCGAAGGAGATCCTGGAGAAGGAAGGCATCAGATACGGTTACGTCGACATCCTCGGCGACCTGGGGCGCCTCAAGAAGTTCATAACCCTGCGCGACGCTCATCAGGAGGAGTTCCAGACCGAGATCGCGAAGCAGCACATGGGCATCCCCTGCTTCGTCGTGGACGACGAGAAGGTCTACGTGCTCCTTCCGGACGATCTGGACCTGCTCAGGTGAGCCGGGCCATGACGGCGGGAAAGGAATGACCTCATGAGAGCGTTTATGGACAAAGACTTTCTGCTCGATACCGGGACAGCCAGGGAGCTCTTCCACGGCAGCGCCGAGGGCCTCCCCCTCATCGATTACCACTGCCACATCTCCCCGCGGGAGATATACGAAGACCGCCGCTTTGAGGACCTCACCCAGGTCTGGCTGGGCGGCAGGAACCCAGACGGCAGCTATTTCGGCGACCACTACAAATGGCGCCTCATGCGGGCCGCCGGCATCGGCGAGGACTACGTGACCGGAGACAGGCCTCCTTATGAGCGCTTCCTTAAGTTCACCGAAGCCCTGCAAAAAGCCCCCGGCAACCCCATGCTGCACTGGTGCAACCTGGAGCTCAGGCAGTTCTTCGGCTTTGATAAGCCCCTGACCCCGGCGACCGCCGAAGAGGCCTGGAGGGTCTGCTGTGAAAAGCTCAGGAACGACCCCGGGCTCTCCGTCCGCGGGATCATAAAAAAGGCGAAGGTCGCGATGATAGGGACCACCGACGATCCGGCCGACAGCCTCGAGTGGCACGACAGGCTCGCCGCCGACCCGGGCTTCAAAACGAAGGTCTATCCCTCTTTCAGGCCGGACAAGGCGATAAACATTCAAAAAGAAGGCTTTTCGGAGTACATGGCGAAGCTGGCCGAAAGCGCTCAGACGGCGCGCCTTGAGAGCCTTGACGACGTAAAGGACGCCCTGCGCGCGAGGCTGGACTTCTTCGCCTCCCGCGGCTGCCGGGCCAGCGACCACGCTCTCGAATACGTGCCCTTCCGCCCGGCCGCGGACAGCGAGGTCGACGCCATATTCCGCCGCGCCATGAAGGGCGAGAAGATAAGCGCGGAGGAGGCCGAGAAGTACCAGACCGCCCTGCTGCTCTTCCTCGGGCGCGAGTACAGCCGCCTCAGGATAGTGATGCAGCTGCACTATTCCTGCTACCGCAACGCGAACGCGCGCATGTTCAGGCTGCTGGGGCCCGACACGGGCTATGACATGATAGCCCAGACCTCCTGCGGCGCCCGGATCGCCTGCCTGCTCTCCGCCCTCGACGAGAGCGGCGAATGCCCCAAGACCATACTCTACTCGCTGAACGGCGTCGACAACGCCATGCTGGTGAGCCTGGCCGGCTGCTTTCAGGACGGTCTGATCCCGGGCAAGATCCAGCTGGGCAGCGCCTGGTGGTTCATGGACACGAAAAGGGGCATGGAGGACCAGCTCATGTGCCTCGCCGAGGGAGGCCTTCTGGGCAATTTCGTCGGCATGCTGACCGACTCCAGGTCCTTCCTGAGCTACGCCCGCCACGATTACTTCCGCCGTATCCTCTGCGGCCTGATCGGGCGTTGGGTGGAGAACGGCGAGCTGCCCTGCGACACGGCCGCCCTGGACAGCCTCGTACGCGACATATGCTATTACAACGCCGTGGATTACTTTGATCTTGAAGCGTGAGCGTCTTGGGCGGCTGCCCCGCGCTCCGGACCCGCGGGATCGCGGTCCGGACATCATCAGGATCATCAGAACAATAAAACAGCGGCTCCGGGATGCTCTCCCGGGCCGCTTTTTATGCGCCTTTCGCGCCTACAGCGCCGCCTCCTGATCGAGGGCCGTCCCCGCCCAGTGGCCCGCTTTGTTCCTTCTCGCCTCGAGCTCGAGCTTGGCGAAGCGCAGGGTATAGCGCACGTTGGGCTTGATGACCAGGGTCTGGGCCATGCCGTCGCTCAGGATCCTGTCCTGGACCATGACCCTCTCTCCGCCCTTGCCTTCGTCCATCCAGACGTAGGCCAGGGTGCGGTCGTACTTGTCGAGCAGCTGGGAATCGTACTCCAGATAGACCTTCTTTCCCTTCAGCATCTTCTTGAGGTAGTCCGAAGAGACCTTCCCCTCGGGGACGTTCCTGCTCTCGTCCCAGTGGACGCTCTCGGGCGCGTCGATGCCGATGAGCCTCACGCTGGTCTCGGTCCCGTCGATATCGAGGACCACGGTATCGCCGTCGGCGACCCAAAGCACCCTGTAGGGCCCGGCGAGGTCTTCCGGCGCGGGCTCCTTTCCGCTGAGAGGATCAAAAAAGTACAGCAGGGCGACGGCCAGCGCGGCCACGGTCAGCAGGCTTTTGAAGAAGTTTTTGATCTTCCTGAGCCTTCGCTGCCTCTTTATACGCTTCTTCTCTTTCCTGTAGGGTATGACCTTGGGGCCGGAGCCCGTTATTCCCCCGGCCTTGATCTGGGACTCTCTGGCCTTCATCGCCGCGGACTTCTCCACGCGCGCCGGCCTTTTCGCCGCGCCGCTCTTTATGACTTTTTTCCTTACGGTCTTTTTCGGATCAGATGCCATCGCTTTTTGAACGCGCGTTTTAAAGAAATCGGCCGCCGTTTCATCCCAAAGCGGGGATCTGCCAGGGCCGTCCGGGTCCTCATCCCCGCTTCAGTTTTTGCTCTCGTCAAAGAAACGCTTCTTGGTGAAGATATACGTTACGGGAAGAGCGTAGAGCAGGACGGCGTAGGGCAGCGCGCCGGGGCCGACGCCAAGGACATTGAGCGGTATGGAGCAGGCGACGCACCAGGGGACGAGGCCGGAGAGGGTGACGCCGGTATTGGCGATATCAAGGGCCAGTTCTTTCCTGCCCTCTTTTCCTTCGGGATAAATATCCCGCATCAGCTCCGCCTGCATGATGTTCGAGGTGGTCTGGTTGCAGAATATCATGCAGCAGACGAGTCCCAGAAGATTCATCAGCCCGACGCGGCCCAGCTTCTTCGTCCAGCCGGCCAGCTTTTTCTGGATACCGTTGAGGATGCCCATGCCCTGCAGAAGACCGGTGAGGATGCCGGCCGAGCTGACCATTATGAGGCTCATGATCATGGAGATCACTCCTCCCCCGCTGAGCACCCCGCCGAGGAGGCCGCCTTCGGGCGTAAAGCCCATGAGCGCCGAATAAAGGACCTTAGTAAGGCTCAGATGCTGACAGAAGACCGAGACCAGCAGGGCTGTAAGGCCCGAGGCCGCCATCGAGAGCATGAGATCGACCCGGAGCAGGGGAAGTATGATCATGATGACGGCTGGCAGGACAGCCCAAAAGCTCAGGGAGAACTCGGTGCGCAGCGCGTTCATCACAGTCTCGTCGACCTCGGCAATGGGGTTCATGACGCTCAGGACAGCGTAGAAAGCGAGCGAGATGATGTAGGCGGGAAGGCCCGAGCGGTGCATGAGCCTGATGTCGTCATAGAGCCCGGTGCCGGTGACGGCCGCGACCAGGTTGGCGCAGCTGGAGGTGGGAGCCGCTCTGTCGCCGAAGTAGATGCCGCTCATGACCGCTCCCGCACAGACCAGGGGATCGACCCCGCCGAAGCGGGCGAGGGAGATGAGGACGACGCCGGCGGTGCTGGCAACGCCCAGGGAGGTACCCAGGGCCAGCGAGAGCAGCACGTTTATGATGAAGGTCACGAATATGAACATATCGGGCCTTATGAAGCGTATGCCGTAGTATATGCAGAACGGTATGGTCCCGCAGCTGCGCCAGAGGGCGGTCAGGGCGCCGAGGATAGCCACTATCCTCATCACCCTGAGGGAGGCCGGCATGTTGGTCCAGCTCATCTTCAGCAGCTCTTTTGCCGGGATCCCGCGACTGACGCCGCAGAGGACGAAGCATATGACGGCCACCACCAGCGACCAGGCGGGGGAGACGCCTTTCGCGAGGCACCAGACCATCACACCGCCGTATATTGCGAATGATATGATCGCGTCCATAGACAGGGATCGCTCCTTGTATCATCAAGAATCGGGGATAAAGCGGGACGACTGCCGGGGACGGCCCTAAGGCAGCCTGACGATGAGTGCTTTGCCTTCCGTCCGGAGCCAGCGCCTGCACTCTTTATACCCGGGGCAGAACCGGGCGACCAGGGCCCAGAAGTTCTTTGAGTGGTCCATATGGACCAGATGGGCCAGCTCGTGGATGATGACGTAGTCGCGGATCTCTTCGGGAGCCAGCATCAGAAGGCAGTTGAAATTCAGGTTCTTTTTCGCGCTGCAGGAGCCCCAGCGGGTCTTCTGCGCCTTGATCGAGACCCGCTCAAAGTTCAGGCCCATGATGACGGACCAGTAGGTGCACCTGGCGGGAAAGTAGCCGCGCGCCTCTTTTTTAAGTGTCTTGAGCTCTTCTTCGCTGAGCGGCCTGACGTCCGGGACCGAAGGCAGGGGGGCGTCGGGGTCTATTCCCATCCTTTTTTTCTGCAGCTCTATGTGTTTTTTCACCCAGGGCCACTTTTCGGCCACAAAGCGCTTTATCTCACTCTCGCTCATGCCGCGGGGAGCCCTGACGAAGACACGGCAGTCGGGCCTTACTTCGATGGATATGGTGCGCCGGTCGCTTCTTATGACTTCGAACCTCATATCACGAACCCGCCGTTCACGCCCAGGACCTGGCCGGTGATGAACGAGGCCTCGTCCGAGGCGAGGAAGGCGATGGCCTTCGCCGCTTCTTCGGGGGTGCCGATGCGGCCCAGAGGAGTCTCTTCCGCCAGCTCTTTGAGCGTCTCCGCCGAGAACTCCCTCATCATGTCGGTCATTATGCAGCCCGGGGCGACGCAGTTGACCCTGATGCCCGAAGGGCCCAGCTCCTTGGCGAGGGCCTTGGTGAGGCTGATGACGCCGCCCTTTGAGGCCGAATACACCGCCTCGCAGGAAGCGCCGGTCTGGCCCCACATCGAAGAGACGTTGACTACGCTTCCCGCCCTTTTATTTATCATGGCGGGAGCGAAGGCCCTGATCACCAGGAAGGCCGAGCGGAGGTTCGCGTCCAGGACCTTCTCCCAGGCCTCGTCCGTGACGTCCTGGATCTGGGCGATGAGAGAGACGCCGGCGTTGTTCACGATGACGTCGGGGCAGCCCCAGAGGCCGAGGAAACGGTCCGCCAGGGCCCTGACCTCGTCAGCCCCGCTAAGGTCCGCCTTGATAAGGAGGACCGGGGTAACTCCCGCGCCGTCTTCAGCGGCTTTGCCGCCCGCGGCCGCGAGCGCGCTCAGGGCCTCATCCGCGGTCTTTTTCGCTTCCTCCTCCGAGGTATTGTAATGTATGCATACGCGATAGCCCCGGCGGGCCAGCTCCAGGGCCGCAGCCCTGCCTATGCCTTTGGCGGCGCCCGTGATCAATGCGCTCTTCATGACGTCCTTCCTTTTCGTTATTCCCGCGGCGCGGCTCCCGCGTCTTCCGCCTCCGCGCCTGCGACTTGTAATTATATCACCTTTCGCGCAGATTTATATGCTGACAGCGCATTTAGATTTGTGATAATATCAATCAAAAGCGGACGGAGGCGAAGACCCCGGCCGCGCATCACCGCGCACGCAAAGAAAGGACGCGAAATGAGCTCCGCTCACAGCATAAATACCGGCAGACCGGCCTGGGTCGAGGTCGACCTGGGCGCCATATCACATAACATAGACATCATAAAAGAGCATCTCTCCCCCGGCTGCGCTCTCTGCGCCGTCGTCAAAGCCGACGCCTACGGCCACGGCCTCAAGACCGTCGCCAACATGCTGCAGAAGAAGGGCGTGGACTGCTTCGCCGTCGCCACCGTCGAGGAGGGCATCGCTGTCAGGACCCTTACCGGCGACGCCATGATAATAGTCCTGAGCCTCGTCTGGCCCGGCCAGATCGAGACCGTGCTCGATTACGGGCTCGTGACCGGCGTCTCCGACAGCGGCTACGCGAAGAAGCTCGCCGCGGCCGCGAAGGCGAGAGGCGCCAAGGCCCCGGTCTTCGCTCTCGTCGATACCGGCATGGGGCGCATAGGCTTTCAGTCCGAGGATCCCGCCTCGGTCGAGGAGATAAAGGCCCTGAGCGAGACGGAAGGGCTTGAGCTTCTCGGCCTCATGTCTCACTTCGCGGGCTCCAAC
>JAEEIC010000231.1 GCA_016281165.1 Bacillota bacterium
ACACACGAGGGCTTCCGCGCTACCCGGCTCCACGCCGGATTTGCTCTCTTCGCCCGCGCAGTTCACCTCGACCAGAACGTCCATGACGCGGCCGAGGGCTTCGCAGCGCTTGTTTATCTCTTTGGCGAGCTTGAGCGAATCAACGCTGTGGATCATGCAGACCTTGTCGGCGATGTATTTGACCTTGTTGGTCTGAAGATGGCCTATGAGGTGCCATCTCGCTTCGGGCAGGACGCTGTCGTATTTGGCGGTGAGCTCCTGGACCTTGTTCTCGCCGATATCGACAGCCCCGCAGGCTATCGCCTCGTTCATCTCTTCGGGCGTGTGGAGCTTGGTCACGGCGATGAGCCTCACCTCTTCGCGGGCTCTGCCCGCCCTTTCGCAGGCCGCCCTTATGCGCCCGTCTATATCCTGAAGGTTCTTTTTGATATCTTCCTTCACTGGTGCTCCTCCGCGTTCAGGAGTATCTCGTCGTATATGCCCACGGTGATCACGCTCTTCTTCGTGCCGTCGGGCTGCTCCTGCTCTATGGTGTCGGACTTCACGATGTAATACTCTTCGTTCTCGGTCACGGTCTCGATGGGGACGAAGCTGTAGTCGCCGGAGACGCCCAGCTTGTAGACCCCCTGCCGCCCTTCCTCTTCGGTCACGGCGCTCTTGGGGACCATCAGGCCCTCTTCGCTCCTGGTGATGACCCTGACCCGGCTGAAGCGGGTCCTGAGCATCCCCTCGTAGTATCTCCTCGTCCTGGCCGCGACCAGAAGGCCGCTCTCTTTCTTGAACACGCCGGTGACGACGGCCGGGATCTCGGTCTCCTCCGCGGGAGGCTCTTCCGCCTTCTCCTCCGGCTCCTTCTCTTCGGCTGCCTCTTCGCCTTCTTCGGGCTCCTGCGGGATGCCGAAGCAGACGCTTATGTTCTGCCCTATGGTATAGTCGTCCTCGAAGCTCTTGTCGACCGCCAGCACCATGTACCACTCGTCGCCCGTGATGAGCTTGTAGACAGGATCGTCTTTCTCGCAGGTCTTGCGGACGGTATCCTCGGGGGCGATCATGGTCTGGTCTATGTATTCGGGCTCCAGCTCTATGATCTCATCGATGTTGAAGACGTCTTCATAGCCGTCGATATAGTAGCTGACGAAGCCCGTGGAGGGGCAGTAATAAGGGGAGGCGGACCTGCCGGCGGGATATATGTCGAGGACCTTGGTGCCCACCCTGGTCTTGCTGCCCTCTTCGCAGTAGTAGCTCAGGGTCCCGCCCTGCTGGGCGTATATGACCTCCTCGTTCCTGATGATCAGGCAGGAGGCCTCGTTGCTCCTCTCGATCTTGCCGTAGTTTATGACCTCGTTGGTCTTCCTCGCCCCGCTGATGCTTGGCAGCAGGTAGAGACAGGCGTAAAGATACGCCACCGCCGCGAGGAATATAACGATGAGGAGAGTATTGATCCTTTTCTTAGTCCCGGCCTTCATAACTTATATATTATAACCCAAACGGAACGGGTCAGCAAGATATTCAGCCTTCGGAAAGGAGCTTTTCGAGCACCTTCTTCTCGTCTTTGCTAAGGCCGTCGGCCCTGCCCAGGAAGGCCTCGAAAAGGTCGGGCCTCCTCTCTTTCGTGAGCCTCAAGGAGTTCTCGAACTGCCACAGATGTATGAGCCTGTGGTTGCCGCCGAAGAGGACCTCGGGCACCGCGAGCCCTTCGTATTCCCTGGGCTTGGTATACTGATCGTACTCGAGAAGTCCGCTGTATATCGATTCCTCGCTGAGGGACTCGCTGCTTCCCAGAACGCCCGGTATGAGCCTTGAGAGGCAGTCGATCACCACCATGCAGGCCAGCTCCCCGCCGGTGAGGATGTAGTCCCCGATGGAGAGCTCCTCCATGTGCCAGTGATCTATTATCCTCTGGTCCACGCCCTCGTAATGCCCGCAGAGAAAGACGAGCTCTTCTTCCGCGGCGAGCGAGGCGGCGATCTCCTGGTCGAGCACCGGCCCTCTGGGGGAAAGGTAGATGATCCTCTTCCCTTCCGCGCCGGCGTCCCTCAGGGCGTCAAAGGCGGGCTGGGGAGTCATGAGCATGCCGGCTCCGCCCCCGAAGGGCGTGTCGTCGGTCTTCCTGTGCCTGTCGGCGCTGTAGTCCCTGATATCTCTTACTTTTATATCGAGGAGCCCCTGCTCTTCCGCTCTTCCGAGTATGCTCCCTCCCAGCACGGGAGCGAACATCTCCGGGAACTGGGTCAGTACGGTGATCTTCATCGCGAGGCCATTCCTTCTATGAGCTTGACGGTCATGAGCCCGCCCCCGGTATCGACGGAGAGCACGAACTCCTTCACCGCGGGGAGAAGGAAGCTCCTGCCGCGGTCGGGCTGACCGTCTTCTCCCAGGGGAGCTATCTCGTAAAGATCGTGGGCCGGGTTCTTGATGACGTCGGTGAGGACGCCTTCAAAGGATCCGTCCTCGGACCTCACCCTGATGCCGGCGATGTCGTCGATGAAGTAGCTGTCCTCGGGGACCTCCCACAGATCTTCGCGCGCGATCAGTATCTCTTTGTCTCTCAGGCGCTCGGCGGCGCTGCGGTCGTCTACGCCGGCGAGCTTTAAGATCACCATGTTCTTCTGGTATCTCGCCCGCTCGACCGCGAAGCTCCCGCCCCCTATCAGGACCTTTTTTATATCAGAAAAACGCGTCATATCGTCGGTGTACGGATAGACGCGCATTTCCCCTTTGATCCCTGCCGGGGCAGTTATCCTGCCCAGTCTGATCGGTCCGTTCATCTAGGAAACGATCTCCACAGTGACTTTCTTGTTCTGTTTGGTCGCAGCTGCTTTCACAACTGTGCGAAGTGCCTTGGCTATGCGCCCCTGCTTGCCGATGACCTTGCCCATGTCCTTTTCGGAGACCTTGAGCTCGATCACCATGGAATCTCCGTGGTTGGAGATCTCGCGCACTGCCACCTCTTCGGGGCTGCTTACCAGTGCCTTCGCTATAGTTTCAACTAAACTCAGCATTACGGCACCCGGGCTACTCGATGACGCCGGCTTTCTTCAGAAGAGCGCGGACGGTATCGGTGGGCTGTGCTCCGTCGTTGAGCCACTTCTTTGCCGCTTCCGCGTCTACCTTGATGGTGACGGGCTCGGTGAGAGGATCGTAATATCCGATCTCCTGGATGGCCTTGCCGTCTCTGGTGGTCCTGGCGTCCGCTACGATGATCCTGTAGAAGGGCTTCTTGTGAGCTCCCATTCTGGTGAGTCTGATCTTGACCATTTTTGTTTTATTTCCTCCTGAAAATCAAAATATCGATTGCTGTATATCCTGAAGGCCTCAGGGCCGTTCATTCTTTAAATATCGATGCGGGGCCGCTACCTCATGCCTCCGAAGCGCCTGGCGAAGAGCTTTCCCATCCTGCCCTTGCCCTGGGTCATCTGTTTCATGAGCTTTCTGGTGTCCTCGTACTTCCTGATCAGGCTGTTGACCTGGGCGACGGTGACGCCCGAGCCGGCGGCGATGCGCTTCCTTCTGCTTGCGTTCAGTATCGAGGGGTCTTTTCTCTCCGCCGGGGTCATGGAGAGTATTATCGCCTCCATGGTGCGGAACTCCTTCTCGCCCGCCGAGATCTGGTCGTCCGAGATCTTGCCCGCGGCGCCGGGGAGCATGTCCATGAGCTTGCCCAGGCCTCCCATGCCCTTGATCTGGCTCATCTGGTCCAGATAATCCTCGAGGGTGAACTGGTTCTTGGCGAGCTTCTTCTCGAGCTCGGCGGCCTTCTCCTCGTCTATGGACTGCTGGGCCTTCTCGATGAGGCTCATCATGTCGCCCATGCCCAGGATCCTCGAGGCCATGCGGTCGGGATAGAAAGGCTCCAGAGCCTCGATCTTCTCGCCCACGCCGGTGAACTTGATGGGACGTCCGGTGACCGCCCTGACGGACAGGGCCGCGCCGCCTCTGGTGTCGCCGTCCAGCTTGGTCATGATGATGCCGTCGACTCCCAGCGCCTCGTGGAAGCCCTGAGCGGCGTTGACCGCGTCCTGGCCGGTCATGGCGTCGACCACGAGCAGTATCTCGTGGGGACGCAGCTCCTGCTTCATGCGCCTGAGCTCGTCCATCAGGTCTTCGTCGATCTGCAGGCGGCCGGCGGTGTCGAGGATCAGGAAGTTGAGGCCCTTTTTCATGGCCTCACGCTCGGCAGCCTTGGCGATGGCCACGGGATCGCGGCTGTCGCGATCGCTGTAGACGGGAACGTCGATCTGGCGGCCGAGTATCTCCAGCTGGTCGATGGCGGCGGGACGGTAGATGTCGCAGGCTGCCATCATGGGCTTCTTGCCGTCCTTCCTCACGTGGAGGGCGAGCTTGCCGCAGCTGGTGGTCTTGCCTGTTCCCTGCAGGCCCACGAGCATGATGGTGGTGAAGCCTCTGGGGGAATAGGTGAGCTTGCTGTTGGTGCTGCCCATGAGGGAGATCAGCTCGTCGTTGACGATCTTGACGACCTGCTGGGCGGGAGTGAGGCTCTTCAATACCTCTTCTCCCATGGCCTTCTCTTTCACGGAGGCGACGAAGTCCTTTACGACCTTGTAGTTGACGTCGGCCTCCAGCAGGGCCAGGCGCACCTCTCTCATCGCGTCGTTGATATCCGACTCGGTGAGGACGCCCTTCCCCTTCAGTTTGGCGAAAGCATTATTGAGTTTTTCGGAAAGTCCTTCAAATGCCATCTTATTGATCCAGCCGCCTGATTATGCTTCTGAGTTCGGACAGTTTTTCGGTAAAGGAGGGATCTTCGGATGATCCCTCGAGCCCGTCGATGATGACGAGGGCCCTCGCCAGCTCTTCGCCCTGCTTTTTGTACGAGGCGATGAGCCCGAGCTCCTTCTCGTAGCTTCGGAGGGCGTTCTGGGCCTTTCTGACCCCGTCGTAGACGCCCTGCCTGCTCACGCCCAGCATCTCCCCTATCTCGGAAAGAGAGCAGTTCTCTTCGTGGTAGAGCCTGAGGTATTCTCTCTGCTTGTCGGAGATCAGTCCTCCGTAGAAATCGAGCAGCAGGCTGATCTCTTCGATTTTGTCTATCCTGTCCGTATCCACAACGCAAGGTAATATAACATCAGAAAAAAACGCTGTCAAGCATTTTTGCAAGACAGCGTGGAAACTTTTATTTTTCAAGGGCTGGGGCTCTTGGCTCTTAAAGATCGATCCTGCCCAGCGCCTCAAGTACGGGCAGATCGTCCTTTCCGACGACGAAATCTGCCTTATATTCGGTGCCGTCGGGATACTTTACAGTGACCGAAAGCTCCTGGCCCTCGCAGAAGCCCCTGGCATTGACCTTGTTCATGAACTCGATCACCTCAGGGTTCTTGGCCTTGAAATCGTTCCACATCGAAGCTATCTGCGTGAGCTGGCCCAGCTGGCCGAGCTTGTCTCCCAGACCGGGGATCTGAAACATGATGCTGCCTCCTTTTCACTCATTTACCGCCGCCATGGACTCTCTAAGCGAGCAGCCTCGCGACCGCGGCTTTGAATTCTTCTTCCGCCTTAACGGGATCTATCGTGGTGTAAGCGTTGTTTTCATAAAGTATTTTACCGTCAACCATCGTCATCGTTACGTCTGAGGCCTGGGCGGAGTAGACCAGCAGCGAGGGTATATCGACCGCGGGCCGCATGTGGGGCTTACTCATATCGACGGCGATGACGTCGGCCCTCATGCCCTCCCTGAGCTCGCCGGTATCGGGCCTGCCCAGAGCCTTCGCCCCGTTCACCGTCGCCATGTCGAGTATCTGGTCGGCCGTGACCAGAGTCGGGTCGCGGTAAAGGCCCTTCTGCAGCAGGGCGGCCAGGTGCATCTCCTCGAACATGTTGAGATTGTTGTTGCTGGCGCAGCCGTCGGTGCCCAGGGCCACGTTGACGCCCTTTTCGAGCGCCTTCGCGACCGGGGCGAAGCCGCTGCCCAGCTTCATGTTGCTGGTGGGGTTGTGCACCAGGCTCGCGCCCTTATTTTTCATGATGTCAAGGTCTTCGTCCGTGGCCCAGACGCAGTGGGCCATATAGGTCGGCGTGTCGAGCAGGCCGCAGCGCTCAAGATAGGCGGCGGGAGTGAGGCCTTCGTGCCTTTCTTTGCACTCCTCATGCTCCTTTTCGGTCTCGGAGACGTGCAGCTGGACCGCGCAGTCGTATTTCTTCGCGATATCCGCCAGGGCCCTCACCGTGTTCTCGGTCGTAAGGTATTCCGAATGCAGGACTATATCCGCCTTGACGAGGCCTTCGGCGCCGTCCTTAAGGCCCTCCCCGCCCCTGCCCGTGAAGTCTTTCACGAACTGCTCGCACTCTTTGAGCCTCTCGCAGTCCTCCGCCTTCATATCGGGGTCGAAGCAGAGCAGGACCCTGCCGCTGTTGACCTTCATCCCGGCTTCCTCGAAGACCCTGACCGCGTCCCACGGGAAGTCGTACATGTCGGAGCAGAGGGTCGTGCCCGAGGCCAGCATCTCCATCACCGCCACGCGGGTGCCGGCGATGATGTCCTGCGGGGCCATCTTCGCCTCTATGGGGAAGATGGCCTCTTCGAGCCAGCGCTGCAGGGGCAGGCCGCTGCCGACCCCTCTTAAAAGGGTCATGGCGGCGTGGCCGTGAGCGTTGACGAGGCCCGGCATGAGAAGCTTTCCGCTCATGTCCTTTACAAGGTCCCAGGAGCCCTTGGGAGCTTCCGTGCCGATGTATCCGATATATCTGCCGTCTGTGCCCAGATAAGCGTTCTCGAGGGCGTTCCAGCGCCCCCCGGCGTCTCTTCTCAGCACATGAGCGTTCTTAAACAGTATCCTCATATATTTCCTCCCGCGGGTAAGTATAAGGGGTCTATCTGAACTCCTCGATCAGCTTTCTGAAGCCCGGCAGAGCGTTCCTGATGGTGCTGTTCGCCACGCAGTACGAGATGCGCATATAGCCCGGCGCGCCGAAGCTGTCGCCGGAGACCACCAGTATGTTGAGGTCCAGGGCTTTTTTGCTGAAGGCCTCGGCGTCGCCGCCGGGGACCTTGACGAAGAGATAGAAGGCCCCCTCCGGATATACCGCTTCGTAGCCCATGGATGTGAGGCTCTCGTAGAGGAGCTTCCTGTTCTCCTCGTAGGGCTCAAGATCGGGCAGCACGTGGGCGCAGCGCTCTATCACCTGCTGCAGCAGAGAAGGAGCGCAGACGTAGCCCAGGAGCCTCGCCGAGCCCGCCGCGGCAGCCATCACCTCTTTGGCGTTCTCCGCGCCCTCCGGGACGAACATATAGCCTATCCTCTCGCCGGGAAGCGACAGGGACTTGCTGTACGAGTAGCAGATGACAGTGTTCCTGTAGATGTGGGGAACGAAGGGCACCTTTTTGCCGTCGTAGACCAGCTCCCTGTAGGGCTCGTCGCTGATGAGCCAGATCGGGTGGCCGTACTCGGCGCTCTTTCTTTCGAGCACCTCCGCCAGCCCCATAAGAGTCTTTTCGGTGTAGATCGCGCCCGAGGGGTTGTTGGGCGAATTGATGATGACGGCGCAGGTCTTTTCGCTGAGCCTCTCCTCAAGAGCCTTAAGGTCTATCTGCAGGGCCTTATGATCGGGCGGGACCACCACCATCTTTCCTCCCGCCGCGTCGATGAAGCAGGAATATTCGGGGAAATAAGGGGCGATCACCATGACCTCGAGGCCCGGTTCGCTCACGAAAGCGCCGA
>JAEEIC010000232.1 GCA_016281165.1 Bacillota bacterium
ATATCTCATGGCTGGGGTAGCAGGACTCGAACCTACGAATGACGGAGTCAAAGTCCGTTGCCTTACCGCTTGGCTATACCCCACTGAAATTGGTGAGCCCAGGGGGATTCGAACCTCCGACACACGGTTTAGAAGACCGTTTCTCTATCCAACTGAGCTATGAGCCCACACCATTGGCCGGGATAGCCGGCTTTATTAAAAAAATGGAGCGGATGATGAGAATCGAACTCACGCAATCAGCTTGGAAGGCTGATGTTCTACCATTGAACTACATCCGCATATTGGAGCGGAAGACGAGATTCGAACTCGCGACCCTCGCCTTGGCAAGGCGATGCTCTACCCCTGAGCCACTTCCGCATATTCAGTCAGCGCTGGTGCGTCAACGCTTTAAGATTATAGCCCTCAAATCCCGCCGTGTCAATAAAGATTTGCCGTTCATTTACAATTATTTTTGTGCTCAGAAGTTTAAACGGGGGTCCAAGCCTCGATTGACACGGGGCCCGCTTTTTGACATAATACACTTATTAACTAAACTGTTCAAGACTTTCAGGGAGCCGCAGTATGAGCCGCTACGATCCGTATAAAGACGAAGAGATCTTTGCCGTCCCCGAGGACCATCTCCTCGAGGAGCACGTCATGCTGCCCGAAGAGAACCGTCTTGATATAAGCGGCCCCGCCGAAGAGGAGGAGCGCGGCAGGTTCTCCTTCGCGAAGCAGCTGCTCGGCTCCGCCTTCCGCGGCGGCGCCATAGTCCTCAGCCTCGTCATGGTCACCGCGGGACTGGTCCTGGCGGAGCCCGAAGAGCTGGGAGAGAACGCTTCCCGCCTCTCGGGGCGTCTTTCCCGCGCGAAAAGGCCTGTTTTTGAGAAGACAGAGAGCGTCAGCGCCGAAGATCTCGCCGCGCTTTGGAACGGCGACGAGAACGCTCCCCACGACTACGATCTGGAGCATCCCGTAAGATCTGTTGAACCGACCTGCGGCGAGGACGGCTTCACCGTATACCGCTGCGCCGGCTGCGGAGAAGAGAAGACTGTCACAGTTCCGAAGCTGGGACATACTCCCCTGCCCCCCGAGGTCCTGAGCGAGAAAGAGGCGACCTGCGCCGAAGAGGGCCTGAAAGAAGAGATAGTACGCTGCGCGGACTGCGGCGAAGAGATAGAAAGAAAGACTCAGATCATACCGGCGAAGGGGCACATGCCGGCGGAGCCCGTACGCGAGAACGAGACCGCCTCCTCCTGCACGGAAGCGGGAAGCTATGTTGAGATCATCAGCTGCTCAGTCTGCGGCGCGGAGCTCTCCAGGACTCTGATCACGCATGAAGCCCTGGGACACGAAGCAGCTCCCCCAGTCATAGAGAACGAGGTGCCCTCCACCTGTACGGCAGAGGGGAGCCATGATGAGGTCAGCTACTGCGCCCGCTGCGGCGAGGAGCTGGAAAGGAAGAAGGTCGCCCTGCCCCTGGCTGAGCACAGCCCCGGCCCCGGGAGCGAAGAGATCGTGACCGCCGCCTCCTGCGTCAAGGAAGGCCTGCGCGATATAGTGATCCGCTGCGAGGTCTGCGGCGAGGAGCTGGAAAGGCGCTCAGAGACCATAGCGGCGCTCGGCCACAGCCCCGGCGAGGCGAAGAGGATCAACGAGATCAAGCCTTCTTGCACCGAGGACGGAAGCTACGAGATCGCCGTGTACTGCGCGGTCTGCGGCGAAGAGCTCTCAAGGGAGAGCTTCAGCCTCGTCGCCCGCGGGCACGACTACGAAGAGAGAGTCACAGCCCCCACCTGCACCATGGACGGCTATACCGAACACGTCTGCAGCCGCTGCGGAGACTCCTACAGGACCGATGAAACAGAGGCCCTGGGCCACTATTTCGAGCTCGGCTGGAACGAGGAGGCGCCGACCCGCTGCTCCAGGTGCGGGACCAACGCGGTGACTATAAAGTATAACGGGGACAACACTTTCGCGTACACGATCAACAGCGGCTTCGCTGCGCAGATCAGCCAGATGGGCGAAGTCCGGGGCGAGATGTACATACTCGACAGCGGAGGCAACTGGCTGTCGGCGGAATCCGTTTTCTGGAGTCCTGGGGCCGGCAATAAGGGCACCGTCTACATCAACGTACCTCCCGGATATATAGGTCCCATATCATGTCACTTATGCTTCATGTTCTATAACCGTCAACAGGAATATATGGTCATATCACCCAGCGTCTCCATCACAGAGTACAACGTGATGGTATGATCGCAGCGAAAGGAAAGCGTCATGAAAACGAAAGAAAAAGCAGAACAGATGAAAGTCAGACCGGGCCGTATCGCCGGCATCGCCGTCATACTGCTCATTATGCTGGCGCTTTGCGCGCCGCAGCTGCTGGTGTTCTTAAGCCCATCGCAGCGTGAGGCCGTAAGGCTGTTCAGCGACACTTATCTCAAGGGCTTCATGCCCCTAAGGACCGAGGGAGGAGGCTTCGACTTCATGAGGCTGGTCGCCCTCGTCTTCATGATCGCGGCCTGCTGGGCGGTATACCGCGTTCTGATGTGGATATTCTCTCTGATCAGGGTCAGGAGCCGCAGGGCCGAGACCGTAAAGGGCCTCATATCCAACCTGCTGCGCTACTGCATCGTGATATTCGCCGTGATCTTCGGCCTCAACATACTGGGAGCCGACATACTCACCGTCATCGCCGGCCTGGGGATCATGGCCCTGGTCATAGGCTTCGGAGCCCAGTCCCTGATCGAAGATATATTCGCCGGCCTCTTCATCCTCTTTGAGGGAAGGTTCTACGTGGGCGACATCATCAGCGTGGACGGCTTCAGAGGCACGGTCCGCTCCATAGGCGTGGTCTCCACCCGCATCGCCGACACCGGCGGCAACATCAGGATCATCAACAACTCCGACATCAGGATGCTCACCAACCTCTCCGAGGTCTCGTCTCTGGCGGTCTGCGTCTTCGGCATCGCCTACAGCGCGGATCTGGCAAAGGCCGAGTCGGTGCTGGACGAGATCTGCGACCGCATGCCGGTACAGTATCCGGAGCTCTTCCCCAAAAGGCCCCGCTATCTGGGCGTGGAAAATCTGGGCGAATCCTCGGTCGATCTAAAGGTCGTCGCCGACGTGGACGAATCCAACATCTACAACGCCAGAAGGACCCTCAACCGCGAGATCAAGCTTGGCATGGACAAGGCCGGGGTGGAGATCCCCTTCCCCCAGGTCGTC
>JAEEIC010000032.1 GCA_016281165.1 Bacillota bacterium
CCCATGTAATAGTTGGGAAGCAGAGGATTGGTGAGGAACACGGTCCCCTTTTCGCAGCGGCACATGGCATAGGCGCTGACGCCGTTGAGGCTCAGCATGGGAACGATGTCGCCCCCTCTGACGCCCCAGCCGTAGTCCTTTTTGGCCAGCTTGTCGTACTCGTCGTAGCCCTTGTAGAGCTCGGCGTAGTCGGCGACGACCTCCGAGAGCTCGGTAAGGTCCGCGCCAGTCTCTTCGACGGCCAGATCGGCAGTGCTGCCGGCGAATCTCACGAACTCGGCGCCGCCGAAGAACCCCGCCTCAAAGCAGTCGTAAAGACCGTTGGGCACCATGACATAGCCGCCCTCCTTCACGTAGGTCCTGACCCTTTCCAGGGCGGTGTCGGCTCCGGGAGCCGCCAGGGACTCGTCAAGGTAGAGAAGATCGTAAGCGTTCAGAAAGCCTTCTTTTGAATAGTCCGAAGACTTCGAGAAGTCCAGAAGCTCGGTGCTGAAGCCCAGAAGGGTCGGCTGCGTAAGATAAGTGTAGCTCTCCGGCTGCGCTTTGGGCTTGTAGCAGACCACCGCCGCCCTGAGAGCGTAGCTTCCGCCCTCGGTGAGGAAGGCGGGGATCAGGTCCTCGGGCTGCGGCCCGGGCTCGACGGCAGGCTCGGGATCGGTCTTGGGCGGCTCCGTCACCGGGTCGGGCTGCTGCGGCGTGACGGGATCCTCGTTCTTCTTTCCGCAGCCGTAAAGAAGCGAAAGGCTCAGGGCCATACATAAAATGAGGCAGAGCAGCCCCGCTCCCCTGCCTTTTATATTCCTTTTCATCTGCATCTCTCCTCGATAACGGCCTTCATGACGCTTACGACCTGCTCTATCGTCAGATACGAGCTGTCTATGACCGCAGCGTCCTCAGCCTTTGCAAGGGGATTGTGCTCCCTGTGCATGTCGCGGAAGTCGCGCTGCCTGATATCGGCCTCGACCGCGTCGATGTCGCAGGGAAGTCCCTTGGCGGCGAGTTCCTTCGCCCTCCTCTCCGCTCTCACGCGGGGGGAGGCGTCGAGATAGATCTTGCACTCGGCGTCCTTAAGGACGTTGGTCCCGATGTCGCGGCCGTCCATGACCACGCTCTTCCTCTGCCCCATCGCTCTCTGCAGGGCGACGAGCTTTTCTCTGATGGCGAGCACGGCGGAGCTGGCCGAGGCCGTCTCGGAGACCTCGGGCGTCCTGATGAAGGCTTCGACGGGCTCGCCGTCGAGCATGACCTGCCCGCCCGAAAAGTCCACGTCGGTGTCTTTGAGCATGGCGGCCAGTGCCTCGGGGTCATTATAGTCCGTGCCGCTGCGCAGCAGCTTGAGGGCGACGGCCCGGTACATGGCGCCGGTATCGATGTACTCGATGCCCATCTCTTTGGCCAGGAGCTTTGCCATGGTCGATTTGCCGGCTCCCGCGGGGCCGTCTATGGCTATCCTGATGATGTCTTTCATTGCGTCATTCACCGTCCTGCCCGCTCTCTTTGGGAGGGACCTTCACCTGCTTGGGCGGCAGCTTCCTGCTGCTCTCGGGCCCCAGGAGCTTCTCGATCTCGGCGATGAAGGTGCCGACGTCCTTGAACTGGCGGTAGACCGAGGCGAAGCGCACGTAGGCGACCTCGTCCAGCTCCTTCAGATGGTCCATGACGACCTCGCCGATGAAGGCGCTGCTGATCTCTTTTTCCATCATATTGTTGAGACCGCGCTCTATATTGTTCACGACCTCGTCCATCTGCTCTCTCGTGACCGGCCTCTTCTCGCAGGCCTTGATGATGCCGTTGAGAATCTTGTTCCGGTCGAAGGATTCGCGGCTGCCGTCGCGCTTTACGACCATGAAGAGCACTTCCTCGACCTTCTCATAGGTGGTGAAGCGCTTTCCGCAGCTTATGCACTCTCTTCTGCGCCTGATGGCGCGGCCGTCCTCGGTGGGACGGGAATCGATGACCTTGGAATCCGGATGATCGCAATAGGGACACTTCATGGATATATTCCCCCGCTTTCTGCACTGGGCATACACATGGCTATGGTTTTACACATATCATAATACACTATATCTTGTGGTCAGCGCAATAATATTTTTCCGCGGGCGCTTTTCATATGAAAAAAGGGCTGTCAGCAAACAGCCCTTTTTCATTTTCATTACGGCATTCCTCCGCGGACCATCCCAATTGTCCAAAGACGCGATAATAGCAAGTATGCCTTTATTTTCGGCGGTTTTATGGTATAATGACCGCGGCTGAAGACGAAAAGGCTTTTGCTTTTTTTCTGCAGCCTTTTGCGGTGCTCGAGCCGCGTAAGATCACGACATAAGGACAGAAGAAATGAACAGGACCCAGAGAGCCTCGGAGCTCGAAAAAAGAAGGATATTCGGCATCATCTCCCACCCCGACGCGGGAAAGACCACCCTCACCGAAAAGCTGCTGCTCCACGGAGGAGCGATCCATCAGGCAGGGACGGTCAAGGCGAGGAAGAACTCCAAATTCGCCACCTCCGACTGGATGGAGATAGAAAAGCAGAGGGGCATCTCGGTCACCAGCTCCGTCATGCAGTTCGATTACGCCGGCAAGGTCATCTCCATCATGGACACCCCGGGCCACAACGACTTCGGCGAGGACACCTACCGCATACTGACCTCGGTGGACAGCGCGGTGATGGTGATAGACGCTGCCAAGGGCATCGAGGCCCAGACCAGAAAGCTCTTCGCGGTCTGCAAGATGAGGGGCATCCCCATCTTCACCTTCATGAATAAGCTGGACAGAGAGGCCAAGGACCCCCTCGAGCTCTTATCCGAGCTCGAAGATATACTGGGCATGCCGGCGACGGCCGTGACCTGGCCCATAGGCTCGGGGATGAACTTTCAGGGCGTCTACTGCCTTACCAGGAACGAGGTCTATCTATTCAGGGAGAAGCAGACCCTGAAGCTGGGCGAAGAGGGAGTCTTCGGCCCCGAACTGGAAGATATGATCACACAGAACAACCTCAAAGCCTTAAGAGAAGGCGTGGAGCTCCTGGAGGGAGCCGGCTATCCCATGGACGAGGAGCTGGTGCTCTCGGGCGAGCTCACCCCGGTCTTCTTCGGCTCCGCCCTCGCCGATTTCGGCGTCACCGTCTTCCTCGAGCACTTCCTCGACTGGTCTCCCGCTCCCGGTCCCAGAAAGACCGCGGAGGGCGGCGAGGTCGATCCTTTGAGCGATGAGTTCAGCGGCTTCGTCTTCAAGATCCAGGCCAATATGAA
>JAEEIC010000233.1 GCA_016281165.1 Bacillota bacterium
AATCGTCCTTGCTGATGGGATCCATATCGCCCTTCTTGCTCGATCTGGGAGCGAAGACGCCGGTCTCGATCTCCTTGTCGCCGATGACGACGATGTAGGAATCTCTGGCGTTCCTGGCTTCGCGGATCTTGTAGCCTATCTTCTCGTTCCTGGTGTCGACCTCGACCCTGAGGCCCTTCTCGGTCATCTCTTTGGCGAGGGCGAGAGCGTATTCATCCTGCTTGTTGGTGACGGTCAGGAGCTTGACCTGGACAGGCGCCAGCCAGAGGGGGAACTTGCCCTCGAAGTTCTCGATGAGTATGCCGATGAAGCGCTCGATGCTGCCGTAGGCGACTGAGTGGGTCATGACGGGACGGTGCTTCTCGCCGTCGGGCCCGATGTAGGAGATGTCGAAGCGCTGGGGCATCTGGAAGTCGAGCTGGATGGTGCCGCACTGCCAGGTGCGCCCGATGCTGTCCTCAAGATGGAAGTCGAGCTTGGGTCCGTAGAAGGCGCCGTCGCCGGGATTCACGGTGTATTCCTTGCCCAGCTTGTCCATGGCGTTCTGCAGGGCGGCCTCGGCGGCGTCCCATTCCTCGTCGGAACCCATGCGGTCCTCGGGCCTGGTCGAGAGCTCGATCTTGTAATCGAAGCCGAAGAGCTTGTAGATCTCGTCGATGAACTTGATGCGGTCGGTTATCTCCTTCTCCATCTGGTCGGGAGTCATGAAGATGTGGGAATCGTCCTGGGTGAAGGTGCGCACTCTGAACAGGCCGTGCAGGGTGCCGGAGAGCTCATGGCGGTGTACCTGGCCGAGCTCAGCGAGCCTTAAGGGGAAGTCCCTGTAGGAATACATCTTGCGCTTGTAGACCAGGATGCTGCCGGGGCAGTTCATGGGCTTGATGGCGTAGTCTTCATCGTCGATCTTGGTGAAGTACATATTGTTCTTGTAGTGATCCCAGTGACCGGAGGTGAGCCAGAGCTCCTTGTTCAGGATCAGCGGGGTCTTGATCTCGTCGTAGCCGTGGGCGACGTGCTGCTCTTTCCAATAGTACTCGAGCTCGTTCCTGATGATCATGCCCTTGGGCAGGAAGAACGGGAAGCCGGGGCCCTCGTCGGCGATCATGAAGAGATCCATCTCCTTGCCGATCTTTCTGTGGTCCCTCTTCTTGGCCTCCTCCATCTTCTTGAGATACTCGTCGAGCATCGACTTCTTGGGGAAGGTGATGCCGTAGATCCTCTGCAGCATCTTGTTCTTTTCGGACCCTCTCCAGTAAGCGCCGTTGACGGAAAGGAGCTTGATCGCCTTTATGCCGCCGGTGCTGGGAAGGTGGGGGCCGGCGCAGAGGTCGGTGAAATCGCCCTGCTCATAAAGGGTGATGACCGCGTCCTCGGGCAGGTCGTTGATGAGCTCTACCTTGTAGATCTCTCCCCTCTTGCTCATGTAATCGAGGGCTTCCTGCCTGCTGACCTCTTTTCTGACCATGGGCACGTCTTCCTTGACGATCTTGGCCATCTCCTTTTCGAGGGCTTCAAGATCTTCTTCGGTGAAACGGTGATCCACGTCTATGTCATAGTAAAAACCGTTGTCGATGGCAGGCCCGATGCCGAACTTGGCAGTCGGGAAAAGCCTCATGATGGCGTTGGCCAGGATATGGGACGAGGTATGCCAGACAAGCTTTTTCTCTTCCAGGGTATCGAATTTAATGCTGTTGCTCATGTTTTACGGCCTCCAAGTTTTTAAACAGATCGTTCTATAGATTATATACCCTATCCATAACTTGTCAAGGCAAAGGAGTCTTGCGCGCATGAACGGGCGCCGGGTCTCAGCGGATGATGTAAGCGTCGGTGATGAGGCCCACATAGGCGGTATGGATGTCCGCCCCGTCCTCACCTTCGGGATAGAACTTTGCCCTGATGTCGGCCGGGATGCTCTCAAGATCCTGATCCTGGCTGTAGAGGACCCTGCATTCGAGGGTCAGAGGATATTCCTCTATACCCGGGACTCCGTTGTCCCCGGGCTCCTCGAGGGTGAAGAGCTCCGCCTTGTCCACGTCCCTTCCGGAGAGGGACCCGCAGACCTTCATGACCTTCGGGTCGATCTTCCCGTCCAGGGGGACGGAGATCGTGAAGGCTCTGGTCTTGTCCAGTTGGGGCCTGGTGTATCTGCTCTTGCGGACGTATACCGTGAAAGTGGGAAGGTTCCAGAGGATGCCCAGATGGCCCCATCCTATCACCATGCTGTTGAACTTATCTCCGTTAGTATTGAGAAGGAGGCCGGGCTTTTTGAGGGTCTCGTGGATGAGCTTCGCGTATTCTGGTACTTCGATCTTTTCCTTCATTTTTCTGTCCTCCGCTGTCTTCAAAATGATGGCGTATACATATTTATTTTATCATATCGTCAGGCTTTGGACACAGTGTTTTCCTTTAAGATCCTGACTATCCTTTCGACTTCGAGTTTCTTCTCGAAGAGCACGCAGCCTCCGCTGTGTTCCCCTTCCATGATCCCGCCGTCCTTCAAGGCCTTAAAGAGAGGCGATCCGAGAGCGTCCCTTAAGGAAGCGCCCTTTACGCTGGTATCGGAATAGGCCGAGAACGGACAGGGCTCCGCGCCGCCGTGGGAGTTTATATGCAAAAAGCCCCTGCCCGCGGCCAGGCAGCCTCCGGAGCTCTTCTCATCCCCGGGGAAGGACACGAAGATCATATCGCCGCGGTCCCTTCTCAGCTGCGCGAGCCTTTCCTCAAGACAGGCTCTTTCGGCGGGCCCGGGAGCCAGATGAGCGGTATCGAGGGTCACGGGGACGTATTCTATGAGGAAGACGGCCCGGCAGCCCTTTTCCGCCATCCCGTCGAGGAAGCTGTCCGAGACGACGTCCTTCAGGTTCTCCTTCGTCACCGTGATCGACGCCCCGAAGAGCAGGCCCTTTTCTTTGAGCCTTCTCATATTTTTTTCTACGGTATCGTACACGCCGGCTCCTCTTCTGGCGTCGGTCATCTCTCTTCCGCCTTCAAGGCTTATGACCGGAACGAGGTTGCGGCAGCGGCCGAAGAGCTCGAAATACCTTTCGTCCATGAAGGTCCCGTTGGTGAAGATGGGAAAGACCATGTCCTTTACCTCCGCGGCTCCTTCGATCACGTCTCTTCTGAGGAGAGGTTCGCCGCCGGCGAGAAGGACGAAGCTGACGCCCAGCTCGTTCGCTTCCCTGATGATCCTGAGCCATTCGGAGCTTTTGAGCTGGTCCTCGGGCTCGGTATCCACAGTTGCGTTGTTGAATCTGGAATAGCAACCCTCGCAGTGGAGATTGCAGGCCGAGGTGATGCTGGCGATGAGATACGAAGGCACGTGGAGGCCTTCCTTTTCATTTTTGAGCCTGCGGGAGGACGCCGCCCTGCTCGCCGCGGCGAACCTCGCCATGAAGGCGCTCTCCTTCGGGTCCCTGAGAGTCGCTCTCAGGGCGTCTTTCACGATCTGCTCGACGCCGGCCGTCAGGTATTCCTGAAGATCTGTGTTCGCGCTCATCTGCTCCTCCGCATCTCCTCAAGAGAGTCATCGTCGCTGTCGAATTCCTCTCCCCTCGCCCAGTGGACCAGGCGGTGGAGTATGGGCCAAAGGTCTTTACCGTGTTCGGTCAGGGAATATTCGACCCTCGGCGGTATCTCGATATACTGCTTCCTTGAGATGATGCCGTCCGCCTCCAGCTCCTTGAGCGAGGAGGACAGCATGGCGCTGGTTATCCCCCTGGTCTTCTTTACGAGATCGCTGTATCTGCTCGTCCCGTCCACATAAAGGGAGCAGATGATCCTCATCTTCCACTTTCCGCCCACCATCTCGAGCGCCCTGCCCACGGGACAGGTCTCGTCGCAGGGGCAGATATCCCTGCAGGATAGATCTTTAGTGCCTACGGTACCGCCGCTCATAACTTCCTCCGCTTTTGTGATAACGATGCGCATAATATACCTTATATTATTTTTAATGTCAATATGTTTTTTATACTGAGTTCATTTTTTGATTCAGGTCCTGACGGCGCTGGTCCGACGCGCCTTCGCCCCGTCTTGACAGAAATCCTTAGCGAAGATATTATTATTTATGTTATATAACGACAATTATAAAGGAGGACCTCATGCCGCCGAAAACGAGGATAACAAGGGAAATGGTGATCGACGCCGCGGTGGACGTCGCCGCACGCGACGGATACGAGAGCATCTGCGCCAGAACGGTCGCGGAACGTCTCCGCTGCTCCACCCAGCCGGTGATGTATCATTTCGCGACTATAGAAGAGCTCAAGCGGGCCGCCTACGCCAGGGCCGACAGCATGCACAGCGCCTTCCTTATGCGCTGCCCCGAAGGCCGCGACCCGGTCCTGAGCATCGGTCTCAATTACATACGCTTCGCCGTAGCAGAACCGCAGCTCTTCCGCTTCCTGTTCCAGTCCGGATTCGCCGGGGCTGGGAGCCT
>JAEEIC010000234.1 GCA_016281165.1 Bacillota bacterium
TCCCTGCTCAGCCGACACGTCGCCCACGTTGACAGAGACATACGCCACGGTGTCGCCCGAGCTAAAGGCCTCGCCCAGCACCGCTCCGACGCAGTCCGCGGCCTCGAAGTCCTTCTTGCCCATGCCGTAGCCGGTGGCCTGCACCTTTATCATAGGCATGGGGCCGAACTCACAGGCAAAGTGCTTGAGCAGCGCGGCGCCGGTCGGGGTGCAGAGCTCGCCCCTGATCTCTCCCCCGTAGATGGGGACGTCCTTGAGAATGTAGGCGGTGGCGGGAGCCGGTACCGGCAGCACGCCGTGGGCGCAGCGGACCTTGCCGCTCCCCACGTGGACGGGCGAAACGACGACCTTGTCGGGCGCGAGCCTGTCCATCAGCAGGCAGACGGCGGTGATGTCGGCGACGGCGTCCATGGTGCCGACCTCGTGGAAGTGGATCTGGGTCACGGGGACGCCGTGGGCGTGGCTCTCGGCCTCGGCGATGAGGCCGTAGACCGCCATCACGTCGTCCTTCACCTTTTCGGGTATGTTCAGGTGGCCCCTTACGATATGCTCGATATCGGCAAGGCCGCTGTGATGGTGATGGCCGTGCTCGTGGGAATGACCGTGCTCATGGCCATGATCATGGTCGTGATGATGCTCGTGTTCATGCTCAAGATCGTGATCATGGTGGTGCTCATGCTCGTGGAGCTCGTCGTGGGTATGCGCCTCGCAGGCTTCGTCATGATGATGGTGGTGATGGCCGTCCTCTTCATCATGATCATGGTGGTGCTCATGCTCATGGTCGTGGTGCTCATCTTCATGGTCATGATGATGCTCGTGCTCGTGGTCATGATGATGGTGATGGTCGAAGCTCTCTTCCTCCTCGCCGTCCACCGTCACCTTCATGTGCGTGCCGGTGATGCCGCACTTGACCGAAGGCTCGGCCTCAAAGACCACGCCGGGTATGCCGAGAGCGTTGAGTTCCTTCATGAAGCCTTCGCGGTCGGGCAGAAGCTCCAGCAGCGCCGCGCTCAGCATGTCTCCCGCGGCTCCCATGCCGCAGTCCAGGTAAAGGGTCTTCATCTATGCCTCCTTCTTCACGTTCATGTGATTTATCATTCCGGCCAGGTAACCGGCGCCGAAACCGTTGTCAATGTTGACCACCGAGACCCCGCTGGCGCAGGAATTGAGCATCGAGAGCAGGGCCGAGAGGCCTCCGAACGAAGCCCCGTAGCCCACGCTGGTGGGGACGGCGATGACCGGGCAGTCGGCAAGGCCGCCTATCACGCTGGCGAGAGCGCCTTCCATGCCGGCGATGGCGACGATGACGCCGGCGCTCATTATGTCGTCCAGATGGGCGAGTGTCCTGTGCAGGCCCGCGACACCCACATCGTAAAGCCTCACGACCTCATTCCCCAGGACCTCGGCGGTCACGGCGGCCTCTTCGGCCACCGGTATATCGCTGGTACCCCCCGTCGCGATCACGATCTTCCCTATGCCGTCGGCCTCGGGGATGGGGCCGATCACGCCGCAGCGTCCATCCTTAAAATATCTCAGGGGATGGACCGCCTCGACTTCAGCCGCGGCTTCAGGCGAAAGGCGGGTGATCAGTATGGTCTCCTGACCATTCTTTTTCATAGCGTCCGCGATGCCGATGATCTGGCCGGGAGTCTTGCCGGCCCCGTATATGACCTCGGCGACCCCCTGGCGCAGCTTTCTGTGCAGGTCGACCTTGGCGTAGCCTATATCCTCGAAAGGCTTGAGCTTGAGCTTTAATAGCGCTTCGTCGACCGTAGTCTCACCTGTCTTCACGCCCTCGAGCAAGGCCCTTATATCCTCGTTCATCTCCTCACCTCCAGATCCAAAGAAACGGTATCGTAGTATTTTTTGAGCTTTTCCAAAATGACGCCCCTGCGTTCCAAAAGCAGCGGCAGCTGCTCCTCTCTCATCTGCAGCAGGGCTCCCTTTCCGCGGGTCCTGACCCTGAAGTCGGTGAAGCCCAGCGAGAAGAGATAGTCCTCGGCCTCTTCGGTCGCGGCGAGCATCTCCTGCGTGATGGCCTCGCCGGCCGGTATCCTCGTGGCGAGGCAGGCGTAAGCCGGTTTATCCCAGGTGAAGAGACCGGCTTCCTTTGAGAGGCGCCTGATCTCGCTCTTGGTCAGACCGCAGTCCCTTAAAGGCGAAAGGACCGAAAGTTCCTTAAGAGCCTTCATCCCCGGACGGTCGCCGGCGTCGTCGGAGGCGTTGGTCCCATCCATGATCACGGTGAAGCCGTCCGCGAGCGCGGCGCGGCTTACAGCCGCGAAGATGGCCTTCTTGCACCAGTAGCAGCGGTCCTTCGGGTTCTCCGCGACCTTAGGTACCGAGAGCACGTCGAGCTCTATGACCTGCATCTCGGCCTTAAGCTCTTTGGCCAGGCGCAGGGCGTCATCGCGCTCGAACCGGGGCTGGAACTGCGAAGCTGCGTAATAGGCCTTGAAGCGGCGGGCATGCTTCGACGCCGCCCACAGCAGGTATGAAGAATCCACGCCGCCGGAAAAGGCGATGGCGGCTTCGGGATGAAGTTCGAAATACTCTTTTATATCCATGTCCGTATATCCTTTCAGGTCTTTACAGCCTAAACACTGAAGAGGCTTAAACGCCGGCCCGCAGCATGCGGGGCGGTCCCGGTCATGACGCCGGCGGGTCTTTCGTTATCTTCTCTGCAGACCCAGGGGAAGCTCCATGCGGTTGGCTTCCAGCAGGGCCTTGTCTCTCAGCACTGTGTCGGCCGGGCCGTCAGCCGCTATCCTCCCGCCCGAGAGCAGTATGACGCGGTCAGCGCAGTCCCATATCATGTCGAGGTCGTGGGAGGCGATGATCTTCGCCCCGGGAAGAGCCCTGACAGTATTTATTATAAGTCTTCGGTTGGCCGGGTCAAGCGCCGAGGTCGGCTCGTCCATCAGCAGGTATACGGGATCCATGGCGAGGACCGCGGCGATGGCCGCCATGCGCTTCTCGCCCCCCGAGAGCTTGTGGTTGTACGCATGCTTGAGATGGGTGATGCCGAGGCTCCCCAGCACCTCGTCCGCCCTCTTCTCCGCCTCTTCGCGGGTAAGCCCGTAGTTCACGGGCCCGAAGATCACGTCCTCGAAGACTGTGGGCATGAACATCTGGTCGTCGGAATCCTGCATGACGAGGCCCAGCTTTCTTCGTATCTCCCTCAGGTTTTCCTTAGACATCTGAAGGCCGTCGACCGTGACGCTCCCTTCGGCGGGAAGGAGGCCCAGCATGATCTTCATCAGGGTCGATTTCCCCGCCCCGTTGGCGCCGATGAGGCCGACCGCCTCGCCCTCTTTGATCTCAAAACTGATATCTGAGAGCACCGGGCGGCCCTTCTCGTATGAAAAAGAGACATTCTCAAAGCGTATCATACGATGAGCCCTCCGACCATATCGCCCACGTTCACTGTCCTTAAAAAGATGAAGCAAAGAAGACAGACGAGGACGAAGACGGCGTCCCCCGCCCCCGCTTTTTTCATATCCGCGTAGGGGAACTCTCCCCTAAAGCCCCTGAGCAGCATCGCGTCGTAGAGGTCCTGAGCCCTGTCCATGCTGCGCAGCAGCAGCTGGCCTAAAAACGAGCCCCAGGCCGAGATGTGTATGCCCTTCTGGCCCGGCGCCCTCAGCTTATACGCCGTGGTCATGACCGCGACCTCGTCCACCATCACCGAGACGTAGCGGAAGGTGAGGAGCAGGAGCCTGACGATGAGGTCGGGGACCCTGATCATTCGCAGGGCCCCGCATATGGAGTCTATGGGGGTCGTGGCCGCCAGGATGAAGGAAGCGCTGAGGCAGAAGACGCCCTTGAGCATCAGGGTGATCATGGAGACCGTCCCGTAAGAGACGTTCAGGCTCCCGAGGCTCAGCATGATCTGCCGGTTCAGCAGCGGATCGAAGAGCCCCACGGCGCAGACCATGACGAGCATGACGCGCAGCTTCCGTGCGCAGTCGAGGGGCGATATGCCGCTGAGCGAGAACATGAAGGCCGGATAGAGTATCATGGGAAAGAGCGCGCCTATGCTGTACCTGCCGAAGGACAGGGTGAAAAGTATATATGCCACCGTGACCGCCAGCTTCGCCAGGGGATGCAGGGCGTGGACGGGCGAGCCCTGCCGGGCCAGCTCATCCATCTCGCGCAGTTCTCTCGCGGCTCTTTCGATATCTGCCATTTGCTCTGCCTTTCCTCGCGTTTTGATACCCGCCGTTTACTTGGCCTTGCCGCCCGTTCTGCTGCCCGCCATATACTTCGCTTTTACGTGCGTTTTATCAACGATCGTTTGGTTTGCGCTTATGCGCGGCTCGCAAGCAATCGTTTATATTGCTTCTTCGCGCGTTCTCGGATCCGCCGTCTACTTAGCTTTGCTTCTCTTTCTGAAGAAGCCGCCTGCCATGCAGACGCCGGCCGCGATGAGGGCGACGAGGGCCGAGCCCACGAGGCCCGAGACCGTGGTCCCCGCGGCGCTGTCGCTGTCCGCGAAGGCGTAGTCGGGCAAGAAGGCGGTCTTTTCCTGGATCGAGGCCGCGGTTTCGGCCGCTCCGCTCTCCACGCCGAAGTTATCCTCGTCGAGGCCCATATTCTCGGCATAGCCTTCCTCGGCGTTGCCGAAGAGGGCCCACTCGAGGCCGTCGGGATTGCCGCTGGCGAAGAGGGAGAGCCCGCCGCCGACGAGGGCGACGACTACGGCCAGTATCACCAGAGTGGTCTTGAAGGAGCGCTTTCCTCCCTCAGCGGAGCTGCCCGAGACCTCCTGGATCAGCTCGGGGCGCGACTCATAGACGAAGAGCAGCACGGCCGAGGTGATGAGGCCCTCGACCAGGCCGATGGCCAGGTGGATGGGAAGCATGAGGCCGCAGAAGGCGGCGAAGGGGAGCTCGGTGATGCCGGAAAGGCTGGTCTCGAGGACCACCGAGAAGGCCCCCAGCTGCAGAGTGACTACGCAGCCGATGACCGAGGCGGTGATGATCTTAAGACGGGTCTGAGCGTGGGCGTCTTTGCCCGCGAACCAGTTCCCCCGCATTATCGGCCGCCATATCAGGTAATAGCCGACGAAGCAGCCGTAGAAGGCCATGTTCCAGCAGTTGGCGCCCAAGGCGAGCAGCCCTCCGTCGGCAAAAAAGAGACATTGTATCGCCAGTATCACTATCATGGAGAGGAAGCCGGCCTGGGGCCCCAGCAGGGCCGAGAGCAGCATGCCTCCGCACATGTGGCCGGAGGATCCGGTCCCTGGAATGGTGTAGTTTATCATCTGGCCGGCGAAGACCAGGGCGGCGGTGACCGCCATGACGGGGAGCTTGGCGCTGTCCTCGTCCTTCCTCAGTTTCTTTACGGAGATCCCGGCTGCCGCGCCGGA
>JAEEIC010000235.1 GCA_016281165.1 Bacillota bacterium
CTTCGCGGCCGTCCTCACGGTGTTCTTGGGAGTGACGCCGGGAACGACGCTATAGGCCCCTTCTTTGAGGGCGCCCAGGACCCCGTCTATGACCGCCCGCGAGACGAAGGGACGGGCCGCGTCGTGCACGAGCACGTAATCGGCGTCCTCCGGGACCAGGGCCAGAGCCCTCATGACCGACTGCTGGCGGGTATCTCCCCCCGCGGCGAGGAGGACGTCCTCATGCCCGTAGCGGTCCAGCAGCTCTCTTACCTGAGCAAGGTCAGCCGCCGGCGCCGCGACCGCGATCGCGCAAAGCCCCTCAACATGACAAAAGGCCCTGACGGCCCTGATCAGGACCGGAAGGTCTTCCGCCATCAGATATTGCTTTTTAATGCCGCCGCCCATCCTGGTGGATGAGCCGGCGGCGGGAATGATAACTGCGGTCTTAGCCATCTTTAACTAAGCCCCCTTGGGCTTGGTGAATATCATGCGGCCGGCCGAGGTCTGCAGGACGCTCGTCACCGAGGTGTTGATGGTCTTGCCGATGAAGCGCTTACCGCCCTCCACCACTATCATGGTGCCGTCCTCAAGATAGCCGACGCCCTGCGTGGCCTCCTTGCCCTCCTTGACCACGAAGACCTGCATGTCTTCCCCGGGCAGGACCACGGGCTTGAGCGTGTTGGCCAGCTCGTTGATGTTGAGCACCCCCACTCCGTGGATGCCGGCCACCTTGTTGAGATTGTAGTCGTTGGTGACCACCATGCCCTTCATGGACTGGGCGAGCTTGAGCAGCTTGACGTCCACCTCGGGGATCTCGGCCAGGACCTTGTCCTCCTCGGTGTTGTAGATCTCGATGCCGTAATCGCTCTGGATCTTGTTGAGTATGTCGAGGCCCCGCCTTCCCCTGGCCCTCTTGAGGGAGTCCGAGGAATCGGAGATGTGCCTCAGCTCCACCAGTACGAACTCCGGTATCACGATGTCGCCCTCGATGAAGCCTGTTTTGAGTATGTCGTAGATGCGCCCGTCTATGATCACGCTGGTGTCAAAGATCTTGGGCGCGGCGCCGTTCTGCCTGTTTTTTGATCTTGCTGCGTCTCTGAGACTGCTGCCGCCGGAGACTATCATCTCCCTGAAACCGTCCAGGTTGATGCGTCTTCCCACGTAGAGCCCCAGATAACCGATGCCGAAATAAAGGAGCACTGAGATGATCACGTTGATGTAGGCAGTCTGAAGTATCCTGATCGAGTTGATGATCTGCGAGATCAGGTAGGCCGCGAACAGACCGAGCACCAGCCCCAGTCCTCCGGTCACCATCTGCCCCACGGGAACCTTGGATAAACTGTTCTCGAGGGTCTGGGCGACCTTTTCTCCCCGCCGGTGGAGCGTCTCAAAATAAGAAAAGAATATAATACCGAATAACGCGATCAGGACGGACTTGGCGACCATGGACTCCATGCTGCTGAAGTTCAGCTTGATGGCCGGGGCCAGTTCGTCGATCAGAAGAGCAGACACTCCGTAACCGAACAGCATTCCGCACAGGCCGAATATCACGCGGAATACCTTCTTTATCATTTTAATTTTTGAATAGACCTCCTTTTTTCCAGTTTAGTATATATAAAATGACGAAACGCGGTCCGGGGGATCAGACCGCGCTGTCTATCATGCTATCCGCGTCGCTCTCGTCTATGTTGTTGACGAGAGATATCTCACTGGCGAGTATCTGCCTGGCGTTGAGCAGCATCTTCTTCTCGCCGGTGGACAGCTTTTTCTGCCGGTCCATGCGCAAGAGGTTCCGCACCACTTCCGCGACCTGACAGATGTCCCCGGTCTTAAGTTTCTCCATGTTCGCCCGGTTCCTGCGGTTCCAGTTGACGTCCATGGGGGTCGATTCGGAGGAAAGGACGCCGATCACAGTTTCGATCATGGAGACGTCGACGATGCCGCGCAGGCCCGCCGAGCTTCCGCCTACAGGCACCATGACCTGCATGTTGCCGTGGGGAATATGCAATATATAGTATGACCTGGTCTCCCCCAGGATCTTTTTTTCTTCTATCGATTCTATGACGCCTGCCCCGTGCATGGGATAGACGACTCTGTCGCCGATCGCAAACATGATATCCCTCCGGCTATGATTATATCAAACCGAAGAAAATAAGTCAAGTAGCGTTGTTCGACGAAGAAATTATCAAAAGTTATCGTCGCCGTCAACATCTTTTTCGGCAATTGGGAGACTGAACCAGAAGCAGCTGCCCTGGCCGGGCTCGCTCTCGACCCCGTAGAGGGCCTTGTGCAGCTGCAGTATCTCTCTGGCGATCGATAGTCCCAGACCCGTGCTGGTGCCCGAAGCCCTTGTGCCCTGGCGGCTGGCCTTCTGATAGCGGTCCCAGATGACCTCCTGGTCCTCCTTGGCGATGCCGATGCCGTGATCGGTGACCGAAAAGCGCACCCTGCCGCCATCCTCCGCGAAGGCCACCTCTATATCCTTGCTGTCCCCGCTGTACCTGATGGCGTTGGAGATCAGGTTAGACATGACCTGCTGCAGCTTCCTCTCGTCGCCCATGACCCAGATGCGGGAGGGAAGGGTCTTGAAGCTCAGGGAGAAGCCGTCCTGCTCCTCGAGGACGCGGTAGACGTTGAGGATGCTCTCCGCCGACTTCTGTATCTCGACGGGGCGGTTCTCCATGGTCTCGGTGCCCGCCTGGAGCTTGGAGAGGGCCAATATGTCGCCGACGAGGTCCGAGAGCCTGTCGGTCTCTTCTATTATGACCTGAAGGTGCTCGTCGCGCCTCTCCTTGTTCTCGCCGGAGATGTCCCTGATGAGCTCGGCGTAGGATTTTATCATCGTAAGAGGAGTCCTGAGGTCGTGGGAGATGTTCGCCAGCAGGTCCTTCTGCAGATCGTCGGCCTTGGCCAGTTCTCTCGCGGTCTGGTTGAGGGTCTCGGCAAGGTCTTCGATCTCGGCGTAGCCGGTGGAATCGAAGTCCACGTCGTAATCGCCCCTTGCCAGCTCCTGGGCCTTGTTCTTGAGGCCTATCACCGGCTTCGCCAGCCTCTTGGAATAGAAGAAGGCGGTGAGGCAGCCCAAAAGCAGAGCGATGACAGTGATGATCTTGAGCTGCGAGGAGAGGATGTTGACCGCCGGCCCCAGAGGGGTCAGGGGCGTGACCGAAACGAGATATATGCCGGTGCGGTATTCGCTGTCTACCAGCGAGGCGTTGACCAGTATATCGGAATCGCGGCCTCCGCCCTGGGCGATGAAGCTGACGTTTCCGGTCTGGGATTCGCCCAGCATCTGCACGGCCTGCCTCGTGAGGAAGCTGCCGCCCATGAACATCCTGCCGGCCCCTATCTGCTCGTTGGAGCTGATGGTGAAGCTGCCGTCCACCGCCTCGATGTAGAAGTACAGGTCGGATTCGCTGGAGAGCTGGGCCAGCCGGTCGCAGAACTCGTCCACGTCCAGTTCCCCGGGCACGGAGTAGGCGGCCCCGATCAGCTTCATGCCGAGCGCCGCCCTCTTCTCCATGGCCTTCTCGTAGTACTGCTCAAGGAAGACGGTCTGCATGATCCAGATGACGGCCATCAGCAGGATGGCGAAGAATATGAACGAAAAGGAGAGCCTGGCTCGCAGGCTCCTCGATCCCTTCTTCTTTTTATCCGCGGTATCAGTCTTCAAACTTGTAGCCTACGCCTCTTACGGTGGAGATCTTGTCGCGGCAGCTGCCGAGCCTTCCGCGCAGGTTCTTGATGTGAGTGTCTATGGTCCTGTCGTCGCCGAAGAAATCATAGCCCCAGATGTCGGAAAGGAGCCTGTCTCTGGAGAGGGCGATGTTGCGGTTCTGCATGAGATAGACCAGGATCTCGTATTCCTTCAGGGTCAGGTCTATCTTTTCTCCCGCTACGGTCACGATGCGCGACTCGGTGTTGACCTCCAGCTCGCCCGACCTCAGAACGGTCTGCTTCTTCTCGTCTTCTCCCCGGTTCTTTCTCGCCAGGACCGCGGCGACCCTCGCCATCAGCTCCTTGGGGCTGAAGGGCTTGACCACGTAATCGTCTATGCCCAGCTCAAAGCCGAAGAGCTTGTCGTACTCCTCGCCTCTTGCCGAGAGCATGATGATGGGGATATCCTTGTCCCTTCTGATCTGCTTGCAGGCGCTGTAGCCGTCCAGGCCGGGCATCATGATATCCATGATCACCAGGTCATAGTCCTGGGCCAGGCACTTGTTGACCGCC
>JAEEIC010000236.1 GCA_016281165.1 Bacillota bacterium
ATCGGTCCCGTAGCCCAGGGTGATGCCGCTTTTGCGTATGACCTCGCGGCCTGCCGCGAGCGCGTCTTTGTAGAGCTCCAGCTTGGCGCGGAACTCGGGCTGCTTGTCCTTCAGCTTCTCCGGGTCGTAGTGGACCGCCTCGTCGTAGGGAGTGAAGGTCGGGACCAGGTAGGCGCCCTTCTTTTCGTAGAGCTCCGCGGTCTCCTCATCCATCAGGGACCCGTGCTCCATCCCGTCTATCCCCATGCGGAGCATGGTCTGCATCATATCGGGCGCGTAGACGTGGGCGGTGACGGTGCTGCCGAATTCATGGGCGGTATCGATGATGGCGCGCAGTTCCTCGTCGTTCAGCTGCTTCTGCAGAGGAGTATCGTTGGGTGTGAAGAAGCCCCCGGTCGCCATGATCTTGATGAAGTCGGCCCCGTACTTGAGCTCCTCGCGGACCGCGTTCACGAAGAAGTCCTTTCCGCTGCCCAGGACCGGCTTCATCCTCTGCAGGACGGAGGACAGCTCGTAGTTGCGGGATATCCCCTGGGACTGGTCTCCGTGGCTTCCGGGAGAGCAGAGGGAAAGAGCCGCGGCCTTTATCCTCGCTCCCTTGAAGAGACCGGCCTCTATCGCCCTCTTGACGTCGTGGATCCCGTAGCCGTGGCTGGCGATGGAGCCCATGTGCCGCACGCTGGTGAAGCCGCGGCGGAGGGCCTTTTCGGCGCAGCGGGCGATGGCGAGGGTCTTCATCTCCTCGGAGGACATGATCACCTCTTCCCGTATCGTATGCCAGTCGAAGTAATCCATGTGCATGTGGGCGTCGATCATGCCCGGAGCCACAGCGGCGTCCGAAAGGTCGATGAGCTGCGCCGACTCGGGGCGTTCGATGCCGGGGCCGATCGCGGCGATATTTTTGCCGTCGACGAGGATCTTCATCCCCTCATAGAATTCATCATGTATGCCGTCAAACAGCTTTCCGCAAATGATGTATTTAAGATCGGACATTCTTCATCCTCCTTGTTCCTTACGCGGGACCGTCTCAGCGGTCCTTCTGTCTGTATATCTTTATACCACAATATGCCTGCTCCTGGCAAAAAGCCGGCGGCTCTCAGCGGCAAAAAAGGAATGTTCCGCAGCGTTCACAAACTATACGCCCCCGCGTATTATCTTTTGGCCGCCGCTTCATTATACTGTTTTTGGAAATAGAGTGAAACAGGAGGATATATCATGGCTTATACACCGGAGCAGGAACAGATGTACAGAGCGGCGACAAAGCCGCCGTAAAGAGCACCAAGACCACGGTCTATGATTATTCAAAGAAGAAGACCGATCCCGCCGCCGAGGAGGAAAAGGAACTGAACGGGCCGGAGGTCCCCATCGCGTAAAGGAAGCGCGGGCATTCTCCGCCATGACATCAAAAGACCCGCTGCCTGTCATGTCGACGGGCCGCGGGTCTTGTTCGAAGCGGGCCGACCGCCCTGCTTGAACTCTTCGCCTTCCTGTGACATAATCTAAGAGCAACTTATCCCCAAGTGTTTAAAGGAGCGTGCTTTTTGAAGAACACAAGGCTTTGGGTCATAGTATCGTAGACGGGAGGTCTGCGCGTACTGACCCGCATTCCTCTCGTAAATTGAGCGTCACGATCTATGAAAGGAAGTAAAAAATGGCAGAATTGACGATACGTTTAGAAAGAAAAAAAGACTACAGGAAAGTTGAGGAACTTACCCGCGAGGCGTTCTGGAACGTCTACAAGCCCGGCGCGGACGAGCATTATTACGTCCATATGATGAGGGAGCATCCCGATTTCATCCCCCTGCTGGACTACGTGCTCGAGCTCGACGGCCGCATAGTGGGAAGCATCATGTACACGAAGGCCCGGCTCGAGGATGAACAGGGCGAAACAAAGGAGATAATCTCTCTGGGCCCCCTCTGCGTGGCTCCGGAATTTCAAAGGAAAAAGCTGGGCAAGCTGCTGATAGAGCATTCCTTCGACACCGCCCGCGCCATGGGCTACGACGTCAACATCAATTTCGGCAACCCCGGGAATTACGTCAGCCGCGGCTTCGTGAGCTGCAGGAAGAAGAACGTCAGCTACATGGTGAAGGGGAATTTCCCCACCGCCCTGCTGGTCTGCGAGCTCGTCCCCGGCGCCCTTGACGGGCGGAGCTGGATGTACGTCCCCTCCACCGCCGCCGACTGCTGCGAGGACACCGCCGCGGTCGAGGCCTTCGACAGGACCTTCCCGCCGAAGGAAAAGGCCTGGCGGCCGAGCCAGGAGGAGTTCTATATCTACAGCCATTCCTCCGTAGTCAGATAAGAGCCTTTTAAGCGTAAAAAGCCGCTGAGGGCAGGCGTCCTCAGCGGTATTTTTGTTGCTTTTTTTGAGTTTCTTCAGTTTTTGGCCGGACCGAGCTCCAGCAGCTTAGGCGCGTCCAGGCGTATATTGCCCCAGTGGCCGGTATCCCAGCGCAGCTGCCTTTCGCGCAGCAGCTTCTTTTCAAAGGCGATGCCGTCCACGCATTCGAGATTGTCGGTGCTGTCGTCCTCCCGGCGGTAATAGAAGGTGAATTTGGTCTCGTACCTTCCCGGCACCAGCCCGGGGATATCGTACCTGAGCAGTATGGTCTTCTCTTCCCCCGCCCTGCCCGAAAGGAAGCCCTCGAGGGGAGAGGTCGCGACCGGCCTGCCCTCCGCCGTCCGGATCTCCAGACGGAAGGAGGCGCCGTCGCAGTCCTCCTGAAAGCGTATATCCATGCGCAGCAGCAGGGGCTCGGAATCGTAGAACACCGAGGAATCGCGGTCTGTGAGCTCGGCTCTCAGCAGCCTCACCGGCCGCCTGAGATAGTTCACCGGTCTGCTGAGATCGGTATAGTCGATGAAGGTCCTTCCGGCTAGCTCGTGCTCCAGATAGTAGTCTATCGCGTCCTGCGTCGCGCCGTCATAGGTCACGCGTCCCCGGTCGAGGACTATGCAGCGCGAGCAGAGCTCGGAGACAGTGGGGAGGATGTGGCTCACGTAGAGCACCGTGCGGTGCTCCTGCCCGGCCAGGTCCTTCATGCGCCTGAGGCACTTCTGCTGGAAGGCCGCGTCCCCCACCGCCAGGACCTCGTCCATGATCATGATCTCGGCGTCGAGGAAGGCGGCGACCGAAAAGGCCAGCTTCACGTACATGCCCGAGGAATAGCGCTTGACGGGCGTGTCTATGAAGGCTCCGCACTCGGAGAACTCGATGATATCGTCTATCTTGGCGTCTGTCTCGGCGCGGCTCATGCCCAGGATGGCGCCGTTGAGATAGATGTTCTCCCTGCCGGTCAGCTCGCCGTGAAAGCCGGTGCCGACCTCGAGCATGGAGGCGATGCGGCCGTTGTAGGATATGGTGCCCGTCGTCGGGGCCGTGATGCGGCAGAGGAGCTTGAGCAGGGTGGACTTGCCGGCGCCGTTGCGCCCGATGATGCCCAGGGTCTCGCCCCTGGCGATCTCAAGATCGATATCCCTGAGAGCCCAGAAGGTATCGCCGCTCTTGAGCCCTTCGGTGTAGAGCGACTGACCGATCTTCGCGGTGGGATCCTCCTGATGGCGCAGGCGCGCGCCGAAGCGCTGCAGCTCCTCGCGCAGCGTCGTTCCCCCTATCATGCCAAGCCGGTACTGCTTGGAGACGTTTTCGAATCTGATGATGGTATCTTCCACGGCAGCGCCTCAGATCGTATCCATGAACGTTCTTTCCACTCTTTTGAAAAGGCTGAGCCCCAGCGCCAGGGCCGCCAATGTCACCGCCCAGCTCAGGGCGTAATATCCGGCGTTGAAATAGCCGGAGCCGAAAAAGGCGTATCTGAAGGTGACGATGACCATCGTCACGGGATTGAGCATATAAAGGCCCATGTACCTTGCCGGGATCAGGCTCAGACCGTAGGCGACCGGGGTCCCGTAATGCCACAGCTGCATGCCGAACTCCATCAGGTGCATCATGTCGCGGTATTTGATGGTCACGGAGGCGATGATGAGGCCGAAGCCCATGCTCATGAGCATCAGCTGCAGCAAAAGCAGGGGCAGCAGGGCCGCGTAAGCGCTCAGATGTATCCCGGAGCCCTTTACGAGGACGAAATACGCCCAGACGCAGAGGAACATGGCGAAGCGTATGCCAAAGGATATCATGTTCGATATGGAGCCCGAGACGGGCATCACGAGCCTGGGGAAATACACCTTGCCCAGTATGCGGTGGTTGTTGATGAAGGTATTGGCCGTGCCCGTCACCGTCTGGGAAAAATATGACCAGCAGATGGTGCCCGAAAGGTAAAAGAGAAAGCCGGGTATGAAGGCCCCTTCCGCGGCCGCGGAATCCGCGGTCGTGAGACGGGCCAGATTGCCGAAGAGCAGGTTGAACACTATCGTCGTGAGAAGAGGCTGGATTATGGCCCATAGCGGGCCCAGTATCGTCTGCTTGTACCTGACGACGAAATCCCTCTTCACGAAGAGCCAGATGAGGTCCTTGTATCTCAGCAGTTCCCTGATATCGATCCTGCCGCTTTTTTCCGCTGTTATGACTGTCTCAAACTTCACGTAAAAACTGCCTCTTTCGACGCCAGCCCCTCTTCGACGCGGTCCATGAAGGCCTCCGCCGAGAGACTGTTCTTCGTCTTTTCGCTGTACTCTTCCGCCGGGCTGAAAAGGAATCCGTCCGGGATATCCCCGGTATCTTTGAAGACGAACATGTTATTTTCATCCCAGGCGGCGCTGTTCTTAAGATGCGGGTTGTCGGAGATGAGCTTCTTCCCCATCATGACCGCCTCGTTCACCCGCAGAGTGCTGCCGGTGCTGCCGCCCTGCACTATCTCGAGTATGATCCTGCCCTTCGCCTCGCGCTCCAGATACTCGCCGTAGCTCATCCATTCAGGCATGATCATGCCCTCGGGCAGCTCGCCCCGCCGCTCTTCGGGGACGTCGTAGAGGAAGAAGCCGCAGCGAAGACCTCTCGCGCTGAGATCGTTCCACGCCCTCATGATCTTGTCAAAACGGTCCTTTACCCTGCCGATGAAGACGACGTCCCACTCCTCCTCAGCGGAAATGACCCGTTCCGAAAGCCCCGGAGCGGGAAGCTCCAGATAAGTGAGACCGTACTTTTCGGCCTCGCCGGGATCGAAGGTGCAGAGCAGATCGGCGCAGCTTTCTGCCCTTCCCTCTGTCACCATCTTCTCGAACCTGCTCTCGCGCGCGAGGAGGTCGGTAAAGACCACGACCGTTCTTGAGCCCGGAAAGCTTTTTTTAAGGGCGTCGTAAAGCCCCTCCGAGAGCATGCCGAGGCTCCTGCGGCTCAGGGTGAAGCACAGGGGCTTTGACTGATCCCGGAAGCCTTCGGCCGCCTTTTTGAGGAGCCCGGCCGTCCTTTCGCAGAATAAGCGCAAAAAAGGCCGTCTCACGGGGCGGGGGATCTTCGGGCTGAAGGCGAGCCTGCGCAGGAGACCGCGCGGAAAGGGATCCTTCAGATAGACGGCCCTGCCGGTCTTTTCGCAGTCCGCGAACATCACGCGGTAGTAATCCTCGGTAAAGCATATGATGTGGTCATAAGAGACGCGGCCGCTCATATCTCACCGTCCCGCTCCCTCAGGCGGACCTTGAGCTCGGAGATGTATTTGTAGATAGTGTAGTCGGGCCTGCTGCAGCGTTTGTCGCGCATGTAGAACACGTCGTCCCCGTGGGTGGGATGGTCGTAATACGAATCGCCCTTCTTGTTCTTCTCGCGGTGCTCATAGAAGGATTTGACCGCGTAATGATTGAGCTGCATGGGGATCTTCTTCCTGCCGGCGGGCTTGCTGCGCCCGTGGAGGGTGGTCCTGCCGAACATATCCACAGGCGGCACGGGATGGCCGCGGGAGATCGTCCAAAGATAGTGGAACATCGAACTGTTGCGCGGATAGCCGAAGTAATAGTCGAAGTTCGAGTTGAAGAAGCACTTGCCCTTGTTGTAGAGCTTTTCGGAGGCGACGACGAAATCCTCCATGACGAGACGCGACGTATCTCTTTCGAGCATGCCGCCGGAGCCGAAGAAGCGCCAGTAGATGAGGACCGCGGGCCTGTTCGAGAACTTATCCAGAAAGCCGGCAAGAGACTCCTCCGCCACCGGCACCAGGAACTCGTCGACGTCGATGAAGCCTATCCAGTCGCTCTCGCTCTGGAAGCTCCTTATGCAGTCCTCGTAGCAGGCGACCTGGGAATGCTCCTGCGGCCAGCGTATGAGGGTGACGACGCCCTCCCTTTCGTAAGGATCGGTGACCGCCTCGAAGCCGTCCGAGGAGTTGTTGTCGTACATGTAAAAGTGATCGACGCCCATCATGCGGTGATATTCTATCCACTCGCGAAGATAAGGCTTCTCGTCCTTGAACATGATGCACAGCGAGATGTGATAAGGCCTTTTTTCGCTCCTTTTGGGACGGTCCGCCTTCATGAACAGGGTATAGTAAAGATTCTCCCCCAGGCAGCGCAGCAGGGAAACGGGCCCGTATCTTCTGCGCGGGCGAAAGAAGGTGAAGGTCGGGTTTTCTGTGATCGGTGCTCTTTTCATTTCGCTGTATGCTGGTATCTTCTGAAGGAGGGGCTCCTGCGCACATTGCTCCCGAGCAGAGCGACGCTTTGGGGCAGTATCCCCCGTTTATAAAGCACATAGGAGAGCAGAGGCTGGTCACGGTAGGGGAAGCGCCTGAACATCCCGTACCAGTCCTCCATCAGGGCGGCGCACGCGGCGTTTTGATGATCTCTTACGATCACGGGGCATTCGAGCAGCCCGTAATGGCGGGGAAGGCCCTCGTCCTTAAGAAAGCGCGCCAGCTCCTCCATCGCCTCCCGCGGAGCCTTGTTTTGCCCGATTATGGCCCCGATCTCGTCGTAGGCGCAGTCGCGGGCGTAATGCAGGTGCGCGGATACGCCGCAGGCGGGCAGACGGTTGATGAACTCGGTGAGATCTGTCACCGGCTGTATATTGCCGTCGAGATACACCGAATAGCGGTACGCGGGGAACAGCAGCTGAGGCATCATCTTGCAGAAGCGGTTCTTCTCGGCCGCCGTCATGCCCCTCATCCTTTCGGACAGCTCCGCGGGCAGGTCCAGGTCCTTCCAGGCGCTGTCCTGCGGGGCCTTAAGCGTATCGCTGATCAGGAAGAAGTCGCAGTTGTCGGGGCGGCACAGGGGCTCCAGAAGGCTGTCGTAGGGCCCGAATACGGCGGTATATACCGCGATCCTCTCGGAGGAAAAGTAATCCGGGACGTAAGCTTGCGCATCTTCCTTCGGCCCCGCGAGCAGTCTTTTGAGCTTTCCGCCCGCTATCCTGGCCAGCGCTCTGAACTGCCCGTTCTTTATGAGGCGGACAGCCGTCTTCGCGCGGCTCTCCTTCCTTCCGCTCACGTGGGCCAGATTACGGCGCTTTGCGCGCTCCATGGCCGCGACGTATTCTTCTTTCTTTTCGTATGTATCGTACATAGCCTGCCAAAAGAGCGCGGGCCTTGAAGGAAACAGGGCCGCCGACGCAAAAAGCCCCGAAAGGCCCTGAAGATCAGGCTTTTCGGGGCTCACAGCCTATTCGAATTCTATGGTCGCGACGGGCTTGCCCGAAAGATCATAGAGGACCCTGTTCACGCCCTTGACCTCGGCGAGGATGCGGTCGCGGATCTTGAAGAGGAGCCCGTAGGGCAGCTCGGGGACGGTGGCGGCGGTGGCGTCCACGCTGTTGACGGCGCGGATGATGACCATCCAGTCGTCGGTGCGCTTTCCGTCCTTGATGCCGGTGGAGGTGAAGGGAGGAACGACGGTGAAGTACTGCCAGACCTTGCCCTCAAGACCGGCC
>JAEEIC010000237.1 GCA_016281165.1 Bacillota bacterium
AGGATCGGAGACTTCGATCTCATCATCTGCGGACGCATGGCCGTCGACGGCGACACCGCCCAGATAGGGCCGGAGCTCTCAAGGCAGCTGGATATAAACTTCGCCTCAGACGTCTGCGAGATATTGAGCGCGGACGAAAAGAAGATCGTCTGCAGGAAGCTGATGGACGGCGGTATCGCGACGATCGAGCTTTATCTTCCCGCCGTCATCACCGTGACGAAGGATATAAACATGCCCAGGATGGCCTCGATAGCGGGGGTCAGGTACAGTCTTTCCGCTCCCTTCGAGAGCCTCACGGCCGACGAGCTGGGAGCCGACAAGAGCCGCTGCGGCCTCAATGGTTCCCCGACCAGGGTCCTGCGGAGCTTCGCTCCCGACAGGAGCCATGAAGCGGAAAGGCTCTCAGGCAGCATCGCCGAGATGGCCGCCCGGGCCGCAAAGATCGCGAAGGAGGCGCTGTGATGGCAGTCATTATCGATAAAGAGCTTTGTATAGGCTGCGGGAGCTGCGCCGGCGCCTGCCCTCAGGCGGCCATAGATCTTGACGGAGAGGGCAAGGCCTTCGCGGGCGACGCCTGCATCAACTGCGGCATGTGCATCGGGGCCTGCCCCGTGTCCGCCATCTCCGCGCCCGAAGAGGAGATAAAGGCAGACAAAGAGTGGAAGGGCGTCTGGGTCTTCTGCCAGCAGACCGATTCCCAGCTCCTTCCCGTCTCGTACGAGCTGGTCGGCAAGGGCAGGGAGCTCGCCGACAGCTGCGGCGAGGAGCTCACCGCCGTGGTCTTCGGTTACAACGTCTGGGGCCTCGACAGCCTCATCAAGGCCGGGGCCGACACCGTGCTCTACGCCGAAGACAGGGAGCTGTCGCTCGCCTTCGAGATACCCTACGCCTCGCTGATGTGCAGGCTCATAAACGAAAAGAAGCCCGCCGTCGTCCTCTACGGGGCGACCCCCTTCGGCAGGACCATGGCTCCCATGGTGGCGGCGGGCCTGAGGACCGGCCTCACCGCCGACTGCACCGTGCTCGAGATGGACGAAGAGACGGGGCTCCTCAAACAGACCCGTCCCGCCTTCGGCGGCAATCTCATGGCGACCATAGTCTGCGCCGACAGAAGGCCGCAGATGGCGACCGTGAGGCCCGGGGTCTTCACCGCTCCCGCCCCCGACGAGAAGAGGCGGGGCAGGGTGGAATGGGTGCCCTGGAGCAAGGCGGCGGACAAGGGCCTTAAGCTCCTCGATTTCGCCGCGGCGAAGGAGGGCAGGAAGCTCAGCGACTTCGACGTGGTCGTGGTCGCGGGCAGGGGCATAGGCCAGAAGAAGAACCTGGCCGTCGTGAAGGAGCTTGCGGAGCTTTTAGGCGGCGATTTCGGGGTCTCGAGGCCCCTGATAGACGAGGGCTGGGCCGAGTATCCCCATCAGGTGGGCCAGACCGGCTGCTCGGTGGCGCCAAAGCTCTTGATATCGCTGGGCGTCTCCGGCGCCATCCAGCATCTGGCCGGCATAAGCGGGGCGCAGACGATGATAGCGGTCAACACCGATCCCGAGGCGCCGATCTTTTCTGTCGCCGACTACGCCGTGGTCTGCGACTGCATGGATTTTGCCCGGGCGATGATAGAAGAGCTCAAGGGCCAAAAGGCCTGAAAGTAAAGGAGCGGGCCGGCCGAGGAGGCCGGCGGAAAGGACAGAAGCTTTGAAGAGCGGCATCAGCGAAAGGACCTGGCGGGCCATATACAGGCTCCTGGACAGAGTCTCTCCCGTCCCCTACGACTGCGGGACGCTCTGCGGAGCGGCCTGCTGCACGGCCGCGGAGCCCGGAAAGGAGCTGGGCATCTATCTGCTGCCGGGAGAAGAGCAGCTCCATCCCCGTCCCGCGGACCCCGAAGACGACTGGCTCATCTGGCGCGAGGACGATCCCGCGGAGCACAACCTGCCTTATAACTGGCCGTCTCCCGCGTATTTCGTGCGCTGCAAGACTCCTCCCCGCTGCCCCAGAGAGCTTCGGCCCTTCCAGTGCCGCAGCTTCCCCTTAAAGCCCTTCATAAACGGGGACGGCATACTGGAGCTCAGGTACAATTACGACGACCTGCCTTACCGCTGCCCCCTGGCCTTTGAGGAGATGGAGCTCTCCGAGGATTTCATCAAAGCTACCTATACCGTCTGGTACCACCTGCTGCGCGATCCGGCCGTACTGGAGCTCGTCGCCGAAGAATCCGATCTTGAATTATGAGAGCGTAAAAAGGCCGCGGAGATCATCCGCGGCCCTGTCATTATTTCAGTCCCGATCGCTGCCCGGGCCCCGCGCCCGGATCCCGCGCTCAGTCTTTCTTGATGTTGAGATACTTGTCGAGCTCTTCCCTGATGTTCTTGGGGATCTTCCTCTCGATCGGGCACCTGAAGGACGAAGCCAGGCGGCAGGTCATGGCCGAGATGAAGGCGGAGTGCTCGAGTATCCTGGGCACGAAGACCGTGCTGCCGTCGTCGTACCGGCAGTGGATGGCGTTCTGGTTCCTGGGAGCCATGTTGCCGAAGGCGAGGGCGGGCACGCCCTTGTCTGCGAAGACGGTGCTGTCGCTGGACATCACCTGCTGGGTGACGTCGACGCTGTAGCCGACCTCATTGCAGTAGGCCTTGAGCCAGGCCGCCGCGCTGTCGGTGCCGTTGACCATGCACTTGAGCACGCCCATGGTGCTTCCTATCATGTCCACATTGACGTTGAGCATCCACTTGGGGATCTCTTCCGCGTGGTCCTTCACGAAGGCCTTGGCGCCCAGCAGGCCTCTCTCCTCGCTGCCGCAGAAGAGGGCGATGACGCCGAAGCGGTTGGGAGCGGTCTTCTTGAGATCTTCGAGGGTCTGCAGCAGGGCCAGGCAGCCGGTCAGGTTGTCCCAGACGCCGGGGGCGGTCGGTCTGGAATCGAGGTGGGCGGAGAGCACTATCCACTCGTCGGTAGTCCCGGGCAGGGTGGCTACCGCGTTGTAGGAGTCGGCCTTTCCCTCCTTCTGATCCATCTCGATGTGGATCTTCGGGCTCCCCATCTCCACCAGCTTGACGGCGTCCTTGGCGTTGACGTTGACGCCGAAGAGGCGCTCGAGGCCTTCATGCGAAAAGCGCAGCTCCTTGGTGTCGATATCCCTGTCTCTCCACTTGACGTCGCCGTCGTAGGTGATGAGGCCCACGGCTCCGGCTTTCAGTATCTTCTCGTACTCGGGCTTTCTGATCCAGCCGTCGACGAGCACGACTCTGCCTTTGGCGGCCGCCAGGTTGATCTCGTCCACGCGGGGAACGTAGAGCAGGGGAGCGTCCACGGAACCGTTCTTCCCGAACTGGTAGCCGGTGCAGGGGAAGGGCTTCCCGTCCGCGGTGAGCACCGCCCTGGTGATCTCGCTCACCGGCAGCTCGAAGGTCTCGACCTTCGCTTCTATGCCCATCTTTTTGCATTCTTCGGCCAGATATTCGGCGGTGAACTTCTCTTCCTTGCTGCAGCTCACCCTGATGTGTCCCAGATCGTTTATGATCCTGCGTACCTGTTTCTGATTCATTTCCTGTCCTTTCTCTTTCTTTCTGTCTTATGTCCTGAAGCTCATATACCCAGCACTGTCAGCTCCTTGCTGAAGTGGTTCAGAAGCTCGCAGCCGTCCTCGGTGGCGATGACGAGGTCCTCGATGCGGACCCCGGTCCGGCCGGGAAGATAGATGCCGGGCTCAATGGAGAAGCACATGTCCTTCTGTATCACGTGCTCATTGACCATGCTCACGTCGTCGCCTTCGTGGTCAGCCAGGCCGATGCCGTGGCCCAGGCGGTGAGTGAAGTTGGGACCGTAGCCAAAGGAAGCTATGTGATCTCTTGCTGCTAGGTCCACCTCCTTGAACATCCTGCCTGCCTTCGCCGCTTCTTCGCCCAGAAGATTGGCCCTGAGGGTGATCCCGTAGATCTTTCTGTCCTCTTCGGAGACCTTCTTCCAGTAGAAGGTGCGGGTCATGTCGGAGCAGTAACCGTTCCACTTGCAGCCCATGTCTATGAGTATGCAGTCGCCTTCCCTGAGCACGGTATCGGTGGGATGGTGATGGGGGTCGGAGGCGTTCGCTCCGAAGCAGACTATGGGCATGAAGGATTCTCCCCCCGCGCCGGCGGCGCTGAAGCACTTCTTGATGAACTCGCCTACCTCAAGCTCCGTGACGCCCTCGTGGATGAAATCCCTGACCTTCTCCATCGTCTCGTCGTTTATCCTCGAGGCGATACGCATGTTCGCCTTCTCCTCCTCGTCCTTGCGGGCCCTGACGCTGCTCACGCAGTCCTGGGCCAGCACCGGCCTGAGGCCGGGGACGGCGTCCATGAAGGGGATGAGGAAGCGGGCCGCCATGGCCGCGTCCGCGCCGAAGAGGCCGGGCTCAAGACAGGGGCAGACCACTTCGGTGAGGGGGTCGACGTCGTCGAAGACTACGGTCTTAAAGTCGACCGGGGCGAGCCTGAAGAGCTTGTTGGCGAAGAGCACGTGCTTTCCGTCTTCTCTTATGAGCAGTCCCCAGAAGCGCTCGAAGGGGTGGTTGTATATCCCGGTATAGTAAAATATGCTGTCGGGGTCGGTCACCATGAGTTGGGCGAGGCCCCGGGCCTTCATTTCCGCCTGAGTGCGTTTGATCCTGTCTGAAAACATAATACCTCCCGCTGAATTTTTGCATGATTTTTACTCATTTACTATAACACCGATATGCAGTTTTTGAAAAGCGTGTTATTATATCTCCTGTGCCGTAAGCGGGAGGTGATCAGTCCATGTTCAAAAATGTGCCGGGTCCGGTGCTTATGATAGGATCATCCGTGTGTTTCGCGACGGGAGGGATGCTGGTAAAGTCGGTGCCCTGGCCCGCGTTCGCCATCAACGGGATGAGATGCATCATCGCCGCCCTGGTCATAATGGCGTATATGAAGCTGAGCGGCACCCGCTTCCGCGTGAACCGCACGGTCGCCATTGGCGCCGTCTGCCTCTGCGCGACCACCTTCCTCTACGCGGTGGCCAACAAGCTCACCACGGCCGGGAACGTGATAGTGCTGCAGTTCACCTCGCCCATATTCGTGATGCTGTGGAGCAGGCTCTTCTTCAAGAAGCGGCCCAAAAGGCTGGATATCCTGGCCTGCGTATTCGTCTTCGCCGGAGTCATCGTCTTCTTCATAGACAGCCTCTCGGCGGGCAATATGCTGGGCAACGCCCTCGCCATCATGTCCGGCGCGACCTTCGCCGGCGTCTATCTCATGAACGAGGGGAAGGGGGCCCACCCCCTGAGCTCGGTGCTGCTGGCGGACTTCATGAGCTTTATCATCAGCGTCCCCTGGCTGTTCAAGACCGACTTCCCGGCCACCGGCGCCAAAGGCTGGATCAGCATCCTGATCCTCGGGCTCGTGCAGGTCGGCGTCGCCTACGTCTTCTTCACCGAAGGCATCAAAAAGACCCGTCCGGTCACGGCGAGCCTTCTTTCGGTGGTCGAGGTGGTGCTCAACCCCGTGCTCGCCGCCGTGTTCATGAACGAGACTCTCTCGCCCCTGTCGTATATCGGGGCCTTCATAATAGTGGTCTCCGTGACCGCGTACAACGTCATACTGGCCCGCCTCGGCAGCGGGACGGCCGAAGAGGAAAGGAAATCGCAATGACTGAAAGCATCACCAAGAAAGACCGGATCTCCCTGGTAGCGGGGGGCATGCTGATAATGCTCACCCAGCTGTCGATAAGCGCCAACTGCTTCTCGATCTTCATCATCCCGGTCTGCGAGTCTTTGGGCTTCGCCAGAGGCATGTATTCCTGGAGCCAGAGCTTCATCTCCATGGGAGGAGTCGTGGGCTCGCTGATGAGCGGCATGATCTTCAGCCGCTACGGCATCGTCAAGACCATGAGGGTCGCCGGCATCTGCTCCACCGCCCTCTACCTCGTGCAGAGCTTCGCCTCGTCCATCCCCCAGTTCTACCTCATCAGCCTGGGCATAGGCTTCTTCAACTGCCTCTGCACCTCGATGCCCCTCTCTCTGCTGATAGGCGAGCGCTTCACCGAGAAGCGCAACACCGTCATCGGCATCGTGATGATGGGCAGCGGCTTCGGCACCTCGCTCTTCAACAAGATGGCCAGCAGCTTCATCCTCAGCGGCGGCTGGAGGCCGGCGATGAGGAAGCTGGGCCTGATCATGGCCTGCGTCTCGCTGCTCTCGTATTTCGTCCTCGTAAGGGAGGTCGGAGGTTCCGGCGGCGTCGCTTCCGCTCCTTCCGCGGGCGATAAAAAGAAGAAGGAAGAGGGGGGCGAGCCCTTCTTCAACGGCCGCAGGACCGCCATCGTGTGCATCTGCTCCCTGATCTCGATAGGGGCGGGAACGTTCATGAGCACCATAACTCCCCATCTTCAGGACATAGGCTTCAGCCAGAGCTTCGCCGCCTCCGTCTACTCGGCCTCCATGCTCACCATGGCCTTCGGCAAGATAATGCACGGCGCCATCATCGACAAGTGGGGCGTGAGGGTGAGCAACAGCGTGATGATACTGACGGCCATACTCGGCATCGTCGGTTCTCTCACCTTTACCACCGTATACCATTCCGTCCTCATCTGCATAGGCATGCTCTTCATCAGTTCTCTCGCGGTCGTAGGCGCTCCGGCTCTCGCCGAGGCTCTGGGCGGCCAGAAGAACAAGAAGCAGTTCGTGGGCAAGATCAACGCCTTCATCAGCCTCGGCTACATGATCGCCCCCTTCATCTACGGCAGCGTCTACGACAGGGTGGGAAGCTACGTTCCCATGTATTACGTGGCGATCGCCCTGCTGCTCATAAGCCTTGCCGGAGTGCTCATACTGCTGCCGAAGAAGTCGGAATACCACGAATAGGAAGCTTAAGGCGCGCCGCGGCCTGCCATATGTTTTGTATATGGCCGGTTCCGGGCGGCTGATGATGCAATATTAAAAAACTGTCCGCGCCGGGCCCGCGGGAGCGGCGGGGACCTCATATCAAGCGACTGAAAGGAAGAAAAAATGGATTATCTTAAGATCACCGCCGGACCCTATACCTTCAAGGCCAGACTGGAAAAGGAAAAGGCCCCCAGGACCTGCGAGGCCTTCTGCGAAAGGCTTCCCTTCAAGAGCAAGTTCGTACACGTGCGCTGGAGCGGCGAAGCCGTCTGGGCTCCCCTGGGCGATTACCAGCTCGGCGTCGGCTACGAGAACCACACCTGCTACCCTTCGAGAGGGGACGTGCTCTTCTACGTCGGGGGCATAAGCGAGACCGAGATCATCATGGCCTACGGCAGCTGCGCCTTCGCCAGCAAGGTGGGCATGCTGGCCGGGAACCATTTCCTGACCATAGTCGAAGGGCAGGAGCATCTGGAGGAGCTTGGCAAGGGCTGCCTGTGGAACGGAGCCTGCGACGTGGTTTTCGACAGATATGAATAGAGCGTAAAGCGTGATTAAACGGCGGACCGCCGGCCCCAGGGCCTGCGGCCCGTTTTTTATGGCGCGGACGGGCCAAATTGTAACCAATATAAACAAATAGCCTGCGGCGGGATTATTCGGAAAAATATACATAAACAGTGTGACAATCAAGACTCTGTATGTTAAAATATTGACATACTTTTTTCCCAGTCATCCGAACCGGAGGTAAGCATGAAGGATCTTCTCATCGG
>JAEEIC010000238.1 GCA_016281165.1 Bacillota bacterium
CGTTGTACTCCGAGAGGAGGAAGGGGCTTTCGCCGTTGTCATCCGCCCCGGTGAGGACCGGATCGTTCTCGAAGACGCTGGGGGGGAGAGCTTTGGTCCCCTGCAGCTCGGGCGGGACTATATTTTCCTGGTTCAGTATGGCCGAGCCGTTGGTGAGATCGCTCTGCGGATTGGCCGCGTAGACCGGGAAGAAGGCGGCGGGAACGGCGGAGAACACCAGAGCGAGGCTCATAAAGACTGATAAGAGCCTGCGCGTACTGCCGCGTTTTTTAGTATTTTCCATTGATCTGACCTCCTGTGATCTTTACTGTGCTTGTTCTGACTGTCTTGTGCCCGGTTCACGAGCTGTCCTTTCTGTCATCCTCAGGCGGGCTCCCTCTCTTGCTCTTCTGCGCGGACCTTACGGCCAGGACCGCGACGGTGACTCCCGCCGCGAAGGCCAGCACCGTCACCAGCACGTAGCCTCCGGCTTCGGAGCTGAGCATGAAGGCTCCCATCGACTCTCCGTCCGCCATCCTCGAATAGCCGCCCGTAAAGCTGTAGACAGACCCTGTTATGACGGCCAGGCACACGAGGGACGCCGCGGAGAGGGCGCCGAGCTCGCGTTTCAAACGCTTTCTTTTGAGCCTTGAGGCTCTTTCGAATATCAGTTTTTCCTGTTCATCAAGACTTTTCATCTGCCTGGTCTGCACCTGCCTTCGGGTCCGGCCTTCCGGACGCTTCGATCTCTTATACCCATTAGTCGCGCTTTTCGCGATCTTTACCCACCCTTTGCGGCAAAAAAATAAAAAAAGCCCCGCAAGGGGCAGAACAGAGGGCGGCGCGCGGGCCTTACGACAAGATGCCGGCCTGCCTCATGCTCCTGTAGGGAAGATACAGCAGGGCCGCCGTCGCCAGGGGCAGGATGTAGCCTATGACGGAGGACGCACCGGGCGCCGAGACCAGCAGGTTGTAGAGGCCGTGGAAGATGACCGACAATGAGAAAGCGCCGGCGAAGCCCGGAAGGGAGAGCAGCCTGGCTCTTCTTACGATGACCAGGCCGAAGGCCAGGGTCAGCATGCTTATGATGTGCATGACGCCGACGGCGAGGCCTCTTATGAGCATGTAGCGCAAAGATTCCGCCCCCGACGACAGCAGGTAGCAGCAGTTCTCGAAGGTGGCGAAGCCCGCTCCTATGCCGATGGCGCTGGTGAAGAGCTCGCTGTCTTCGGGCGTGAAGATGAACAGGACGAAGAGCAGGGGCAGGAACTTCATGATCTCCTCGATCACGGGCGAGAGGAAGACCGCCGTGTCGGCGACGCTCATGCCGCTGACGATCTGCAGGAAGCCGCTGATATACGCGGAGAGCAGGCAGACCGCTGTCCCGGTCAGGAACGAGGCGATGAAGCGCCTTGCGCCGCCGGCGAAGAAGAGGGATATCAGCAGGGGGACCGCTATGCAGATGAATATGTTCTCGGCGTATATCACCGCAGTACCTCCCTTTCAAAGCTTATCTGGGTGCATATCATCGAGAACGCCTCGCAGAGCAGGCCCGCCACGTACCAGTAGCCTTCGCTCATATAGACGGTACTGACAGACCAGGCAAATGCGGCCAGAGACAGGGCCAGCTGCGTCTTCGGGGAAGCGGCGCCTCTTACGGCCCGTCCGGTCCTGAGCATCAGCGCGGCCTGGACCAGGAACATCAGCAGATAGCAGGCCAGGTCGAGAGGCTTCTTAAGGCCCGCGGGGACGAAGAATATCGCCGTCTGCATCATTATGAGCAAAAGTGACGCGGCGCCGAGAGCGCTCCACTCCCGGGGAGCCAAGGCGTCAGCCTGCTTCAGGGAAACAGCGGTCACATAGAGGAAATAGGCGATGACGGGAGCCGCCATCAGGTCCTGCACCCACTCTCCGGACCAGGCGATCCATAGTCCCGCGCTGGCAAAGGCGAAGATGACGGCGCAAATGCCCTCTGTCCTTCCCCTGTCCCGGTCCCTGAAGAGAGCCGTGACGGCGGAGCCGAAGAGAAGATAGAAGGCCGCTTCGCCGAACTCGTTGGCCGCGAAGGGCATGCGCACCTCGGGACGCAGCATATCGTAGGCGATCCAGTAAAGATCGTTCACGACAATGCTTATGAGCGCGAACAGATAGAATACCGCCGCCGCGGAATCCCCGCGCTTCGTGACCACCCTTGCCGTGCGCGCGAGCAGTATGGAGATGACGGCGACCAGCAGGAAGAAGGCCGCGGTGCTGAGTCTGTCAGGCGTCATCGCTTCAGTCCCTGAGGCCGCGGTAGTTTCTGACGGCGGAGCAGAGAAGCGTGACGCAGACTCCGGATACGAAGGCCAGGATGCCTATGACCGCGTAGCCAAGGCCGGGGCCGGAGATTATGAGGCTGCCGTAATGGCCCTCCGCCGCGCCGCCTTCGGAAAGGCTGCTCAGGAGGGGGATGTATGAAGCGGCCGCGATAAGAAACGCCAGGCTCATGAGGCTGGACCCGGCGAGGAAAGCGACGTTCTTCTTCGCGCTCCTGCGTTCCTTCAGCCTGCCGGCCCGCTCCATTATATCTTTCATCTGTTCATCGGTATTGCGCAAGCTCCGCACCCATCCTTTCGAGATTCTCGCGAAGGGAGCTCTTCCCCCGCTCTATCAAATGATACATCTGTCTCCGGTTCTGCTTCATGACCTTCCCGGCCTCTTCGTAGCTCATCTCCTCGAAGTATATGAGGGTCAGGGCCTGC
>JAEEIC010000002.1 GCA_016281165.1 Bacillota bacterium
GCGTCCCTCGCGATGTCCTGCATCGCCTTGCCCTCCCAGTAGGGAAGGTATTCGAGGATCAGCTTCTTGTCTTCGGGGCTGATGTCGTAGGGGTCTTTGGTCCTGGTGGAGAGCTCGTCAAGCTCGGCCAGGTAGAACTGGGTGCTGGACTGGAACTCGGGGAAGAGGTTCGCGCCCTTGTATCTGTTGGTCGCGGTCCCGACGATCAGCTCGTCTTCCAGGATCAAAGTGCTCATGCGCTCCATGACGTAGTTCGTCACCTTGGCGCGGAAGAGAGGCACGGCGTCACCCGCGAATTTCTGATATGCTTCGGTAGCCAGGACCAGTCTCTCGGCCGTGATGGACGGACGGGTGGTCAGGCATTTCTCTCTCATTCTCGCAACTCTTTCTGTAAGCATGTCTTTTCTCCTCATATATACCGCCCGCGGATCCCCCGCAGGCCCGAAACTCTTGTATTTCTCAATTTTCAGTATACTTTTTCGGGGCCCTTCAAGGCAATAATTGTTTTGCTGTTAAAGCAGATTTATTTGCTAAAAAAACCGAAATGCTTGTGGAAACGCGCGCGGTTTGGTGATATCTTATTGCTGAGAGAGGAGGCCGCGCCATGCTTCTTAAAAAGATCACCTATCCGGATGATTTCCCGATCAATATCAGGCTGCTCACCATCCACGACATACCCCTGCATTTCCACAACGACATCGAGTTCGTCTTTGTCCTCAGGGGAAGCATCCGCCTTACGAGCGGCTACTGCGGCTACGACCTGAAGGCCGGCGACATCTTTACGAACAACGGCCACGAGATCCACTCCCTGCACTCCGAGGACCCGGAGAACATAGTCGCCGTGCTCCAGATAAGCAACGGCTTCTTTGCCAAATACTTCCCCACTCTGGGGAAAAGCTATTACCGCACCAATTCCCTCGACGGGAGCGGCGGCAGGCAGGACGACCTCCGCAGGATGCTGCTCAGGGTCATCCTCGACTACCTCAGAAAGAGCCTGAACTACAAGAACCAGTGCATCTACGAGACGATCGACCTCATCAAATACCTGAACAAATACTTCAACCTCTTCACCCTGAGCGACCGTGTCGTGGTCACTGTCGAGGACGACAACCCGCTCACCATCGAGCGCCTCTCACGGATCATCGGTTACATCTACGACAATTACAGGAGCAAAGTCACCCTGGAGAACATCTCGGAGCTTGAGCACCTGTCGACCTTCTACCTATCCCACCTGATCAAAGACTATACGGGGATGAACTTCAGGGACTTTCTCTGCTTCGTGCGCGTCGAGCGCTCCGAGATAGAGCTCCTGGACACCGATAAGAAGGTGAGCCGCATCGCCAAGGACATGGGCTTCTCCACCACGGCGTACTACCGCAAATTCTTTGAGCACTGGTACGGCCGCTCACCGGAGGAGCACCGGCGGATCTTCAGGCCTCTGGTCATGGGGCCGCTGAATCCCGAGCATGTGGATTACTGCTCGTCTTCCGTCGCGATAGGCATAACGACGGGCATGATGTACGGCCTCGACAGCGTGACCAAATACAGCACGGCAGAGCGCGGCGCCGTGGACATATCCCTGGACGCGGACGCGGAGGCTGTCGCATCGACCCCCGGATCCGTTTTGATCGAGACCACCGAGGAGGACCGCCGGGTCCTGGGACCGCTCTGCGATACGGCGCTTCTGGAGCTTTCGGCCGACGAAGTCCGTCTCTCGACCTCCGGCTACGGCGGCAAACCGGTCTACGGCTGGGACACCATAGCCGCTCCGCTTCACGTGCTCCGGTCATTCATGACTTCGGACCGCCTGACCGCGCAGCTCAGGGACCAGGGCGACGTCTTCCCGCTCTTCAAGGGAAGGGCCTCGCTCCTCACCTCGGGCGGGCTCCGCAAACCCGTATACTATGCGTATATGCTCCTCTCGCGCTGCAAAGGCGACATAATCTCTCTCGGGAGCCATCACGCCGTGATCCGGCGCAGCCTTGAGGGAAACCCGGACGCTTTCTATCTGGTCTGCCTGAACTACGACGACCGGATCGACAAGCTCTGCACGCTCTCCTCATCGCTTCACGAGACCGCCGAGATCCTGAGCGACTTCAAGAGCATCCTGGACCTCTCCGTGAACGTGAAGCTCCCGCCCGGCGACTACGCCATGGCCCGCTATTCCCTGAACGAGGAGAACAACCTCTTCAGCTATATGAACGCCCTTGGCTTCCCCGGCCAGCGCGCCGTCAAAGCCCCGAGCCCGGCCGACCTGACTTTGCTCGCCCACCTCGGGATGATGAACACCGCGCCGTATTCCAATATGAGCAGGTCCGCCGCCAAAGGCACTGCCTCCGTAAGCTTCTCGATCAAAGGCCCCGGCATGGAGCTCGTGGTCCTGCAGAAGCTCAGGCGCTGACCGCTTCCTGCCGCCCCATACGCATCAAAAAGCCCCCTCGCACGAGGGGGCTTTGTTTGGTCAAGTCCTATAGACTCAAAGCTTTCCTTATCTGGAACAGATCTCTTTAGAAGGGTCCAAGGTGGATAGCCTGGGCTATGATGACGAAGATCAGACCGATACCATACTGGCAGAGCATGAGCGGCAGATACCACTTCGCCCACTTGGTCCAAGGAATCTTGGAGAGACCCAGCATAGCCATCAGAGGTCCGGAAGTCGGGGTGATAGCATTGGAGATACCATCGCCGAGCTGGAACGCTATAACAGCGGTCTGAC
>JAEEIC010000239.1 GCA_016281165.1 Bacillota bacterium
CTCACGCACTTTTTCAACGAGCGCAACGCTTTCTTCGCCTTCCGCGGGAACGGAGGCGGTCAGCACGAGCCTGTCGTAGTTCTCACCGCGAAGCTGGGCAACACCATCGCCGCCAGGGCCGAGAACGTGCTCACGGTGCCCAACAGCGCCGTCGTCAGGGGCAATGTGGTCCTCGTGAGCAGCGATTCTCCAAGCGCCGTCAACGCGCTCCCGGATATGAACGCCCCCGAGGGTTTCGTCTACGTCTCCGTCAAGACCGGCATCTCCGACGATGACTACGTTCAGATCACCGAGGGCCTGCAGGAGGGCGACACCATCTCCTATATCGAGCAGAGCGCGGCGGGCAATTCCTGGATGAACATGTTCGGCGGCATGGGCGGAGGGACTTCGTCCCAGCCTTCCGGCAGCCAGCGCCCGCAGAGCGGGAGGCCCTGATATATGAGCGCTCTCATCGAGTTCCGTGACGTCTGCAAATATTACGTCATGGGTGAGAATACGGTCAAAGCCAACGACCACATCTCCATGAGCATAGAGCAGGGCGAGTTCGTGGCCATAGTGGGCCAGTCCGGCTCCGGCAAATCGACCTGCATGAACATCATCGGCTGCCTGGACGTGCCCACCAGCGGCAATTACCTGCTCGACGGCACCGACGTGGGGAGCCTCTCGCGGGCGAGGCTGGCCGAGATAAGGAACAAGATGCTGGGCTTCGTCTTCCAGCAGTACAATCTCCTGCCCAAATACGATCTGGTCGGGAACGTCGAGGTGCCCCTGATGTACGCGGGGGTCCCCAGGCGCGAAAGGAAGAAGAGGGCAATGGAGATACTCACGGAGCTCGGTCTTGAGGAGCACGTCAAACACAGGCCCAACGAGCTCTCGGGCGGTCAGCAGCAGAGGGTCTCCATCGCCAGGGCCCTGGTCGGGAAGCCGCCGATACTGCTCGCCGACGAGCCAACCGGCGCCCTAGATTCGAGAACGGGCCGGGAAGTGCTCAAGCTGCTCAAGGATCTCAACAGCCAGGGCAAGACCGTGGTCCTCATCACCCACGACAACAGCATCGCGGTGCAGGCAAAGCGCATCATCAGGCTTGAGGACGGGAAAGTGGTCTTCGACGGTCCTTCCGACGATCCCCTCGCCATGAAGATCCCTTCCGCGCAGGAGGATCCGGCATGAACTTCTTCGATACCGCGAGGCTCGCGATAGGAAATATAATGACGAGCAAGATGAGGACCTTCCTCACCATGCTCGGCATCATCATCGGAGTCTCCGCCGTGATACTGATAAAGGGCCTGGGCAACGGCATGCAGATCTACATGGAGGACGCCTTCGAGTCTTTAGGCACCAACACCATCCAGGTCATCATCATGGGCAGGGGCTCCTCCCGCTCCGTCTCCGTCGACCAGATGTATGAGATCGCGGCGAAGAATCCCGATCTGCTCGAAGCGGTCTCGCCCTCTGTGAGCGTCGGCCTTCCCGTCAAGGTGGGGACCGAGACCCTGAAATCGACCTCGGTCAGCGGCGTGGGCGAGGACTATCTCGACATGAAGACCTATGAGATCGAGGCGGGCAGGGGACTGCAGTTCATGGACGTGAGAGACCGCAAGACGGTCTGCGTCGTGGGCAAGTACATAGACCGCAACTATTACGGAGGCAACGCGGTCGGAAAGACCATAAAGCTGGGCACCCACAAGCTCACCATTGTCGGCGTCATGGCCCAGGAGGACGACGAGATGGATTCCGGCGGCACCGACGACTGCCTCTTCCTGCCCTACAGCGTGGCCGCCAGATATTCGGGACTGGGCCGCATCTCGAACTACGTCTTCACCTCGACCGACAAGGACCACTCTGACGACGCTGTCAAGGCCATAGAGAACGGACTTTTCAAGGTCTTCGAGGACGACAGATCCTATACGGTCATCAGCATGGCCCAGCTGCTCGACACCTTCACCACCATGCTTAACGTCATGATCACCATCCTCGCCATCATCGCCGGCATCTCGCTGGTGGTGGGCGGCATAGGCATAATGAACATCATGCTGGTCTCGGTCACCGAGAGGACCCGCGAGATAGGCATAAGAAAGGCCCTGGGGGCCAAGGAACGGGTGATACTGGCCCAGTTCGTGACCGAGGCGGCGGTGACGTCGCTTCTGGGCGGCGCCGTGGGCATTGGCTTCGGGATCATGCTCTGCCGCATCGCGACGGTGCTGGTCAGCAGGCTCACCGAGGTCTCCATGCAGGTCGTCCCTTCGCTGGATTCCATCGTCATGGCCGTCGGCGTCTCAGCCGGCATCGGCATACTCTTCGGCTGGCTCCCGGCCAGGAAGGCCGCTAATCTCAATCCCATCGACGCCCTAAGATATGAGTGAGGAGATAAGGATGAAAAGGATATCTCTTATATTGATATTATCGCTGCTGGTCTCGCTGGCCCTGCCCGCGGGCTCCTTCGCGGCCTCTTCGGCGCAGGAGGCGATAAATACCTTAAGAGCCCTGCAGATCATGACCGGCGACGAGAGGGGAGACCTGCATCTGGACAGGCAGCTCACCAGGGCCCAGCTGGCCAAGATGCTCTGCGCCTCATCGTTCCTCAAAGACAGGGCGGACGAGAGCGGGCTGGGCTACTCGGTCTTCAGCGACGTCTATCCCGCTCACTGGGCGGGCCAGTATATAAAGCTCTGCGCGGAGCAGGGCTGGCTCAGCGGCTATTCCGACGGTTCCTTCAGGCCGAACGCGCCGGTAAAACTGGAGGAGGCCTGCAGCGCCTGCCTCAAGCTCATGGGCTACACCGCTTCCGACCTTAACGGCGGCTATCCCTCCGCCCAGCTGAACAAGGCGGCGTCCCTGGGGCTTACGGACCAGATCAGGGGCGGCGCGGGGACTTGTCTCAGCAGGCAGGACGCGGCTTTTCTCTTCAGCTCGCTCCTGGGCGCTGATACTCCTCAGGGCGCGGCCTACGGCCAGTCCCTGGGCCTTGCCGTCAGCGGCGGCAAGGTCGATATGATACAGGCTGTGGGCAAGGATCTCAAGGGCCCCTATGTGGCATCAGAAGGCGAAAGACTGAGCTTCATACCCGAGAAGATATATCTCAACGGCAAGGAGGACGCCGGGGCGGCGCTCTCTGACAACGACGTCTATTACTATAACGAAGGCCTCGCGAGCCTGTGGATATATACCGAAAAGACCAGCGGCAAGATCGACCAGATCAGTCCCGTCCTCTCTCCCTCGATGCTCGTGGTGGCGGGAAGGAGCTA
>JAEEIC010000240.1 GCA_016281165.1 Bacillota bacterium
CCGACATCAGGATGCTCACCAACCTCTCCGAGGTCTCGTCTCTGGCGGTCTGCGTCTTCGGCATCGCCTACAGCGCGGATCTGGCAAAGGCTGAGTCGGTGCTGGACGAGATCTGCGACCGCATGCCGGTACAGTATCCGGAGCTCTTCCCCAAAAGGCCCCGCTATCTGGGTGTGGAAAATCTGGGCGAATCCTCGGTCGATCTGAAGGTCGTCGCCGACGTGGACGAATCCAACATCTACAACGCCAGAAGGACCCTCAACCGCGAGATCAAGCTTGGCATGGACAAGGCCGGGGTGGAGATCCCCTTCCCCCAGGTCGTCGTCTGGCAGGGCAAAGAAAAATAAAAGTCCCGCGCCGCGCGGGCATGAGAAAACGGCCGGAGATCCCCGGCCGTTTTTTGATACTTATGAGCTTTTACTATCAGCCCTCTTTTCCCTCCAGGGTCTCGGGCATCGATCTTAAGAGCGGTATCCTCACGAAGGCGTCCAGGGCGATGTACACTATGAAGACCCACATCGGCCCCACTCTGTCGTAGATGAAGCCGGCGACAGAGGCCATCACGGCCGAGCTTATGGCGTTGGTGAACTTGGTGAGGCCTATCCAGACGCCCATGACGCTGTTGTCGACCAGTTCTCTCTGCACGGCGCCGGCGATGGGAGAGGTGATGTAATAGAAGCCCAGCAGCGCGCCCGCGGTGATGAGCATCCAGGAGCTCCTAGCCGTGATGAGGAAGACCATGGAGAGCCAGTAGAGGGCGCTGGTCGCGTATATGACCTTCTTGCGGCCGAACTTGTCGGCAAGGGCTCCCGCCGGGAAGCCCAGGAAGGTAGACATGACGGCGGAGAGCGTCACCATGGCGGCGAGGACCGTTACTCCCCCGCCCTTGACCTCCTTGGCGAAGACCTGGAAATACGGGATGACCATGGCCACGGAGAGATTGTGTATGGCGGCGATGGCCAGCCACTTCCTGGCGTTGACGTTGGTCTTTATGAGGTCGCGGCAGATCCTGACCGCGTTGCGGTCCATGGCCTTGCCGCTGACGAACTTGGTGTTCGTGAGCTTGAAGATGACCACCACGAGGGACATGAGGGTGAAGGCGCCGGAGATGAAGAAGAGCCATCTGTAGTCCGAAGCGCCCGCGTCATGCTCGCTGACGTGAAGTATATGGGTGAGCACGTAGGCCGCGATGAGGGGGCCTATCATGCCCAGAAGGCCCGCTCCCAGGGATTCGCATATCATCATGCCCCTGGCCCTGTCGCAGGATCTCAGGCAGTTGCCGCAGATGGTCGCGCAGCTCTGTCCGGCCAGGCCCTGTCCGAAGTGATAAATGACCATGCCGGCCAGGCAGAAGTACCAGTTCGCGGCGAAGGCGTAGGTCATGTAGGAGAGGAAGAGCATCAATATGCCGAAGCTGTAGATCTTCTTGGGGCCGTTGCGGTCGATGAAGCCGCCGGCGAAGGGAGCCAGGATGCCGCTCATCAGCATGCCCAGGCTGGTTATGGTGCCCAGCTGGGTCTTGGTCGCTCCCAGGGCGATGATGTAGATCGAAAGATAGGGAAGGATGATCTGGTAGCCGAGCCTTTCCAAAGAAGTGCGCAGGACGGTTATCTTCCAGTCCATGTTCTGCTTCTTCCAGAAGTTGGGGATGTCGAGTATCATCTGCCAAAGGCTCATCTCATTGGTGTCGGTGTTCATTTTTCGCTCGTTTCGGTAAAAAATATTATGTTAAGTTAGTTTGTAAATAAAGGCTTTCAGCCTCGATCCCGTTTTCTCTCCGCTCAAATACCGAGCAGTAGGCGCGCGAGCTCAGGTATCCGCGACGGGCTTTCCGCTTTCGGACAGTCTCCCTCGACGGCGCCGAAGCCGTAGGCGGCGTGTATGAAGAGAGTCCCTGCTTCCGCGGCCGAGCTCTGGTCGAGAGCGGTATCGCCTACGTAGACTGCCGCGCTCACATCCTGACGCTCCATTATGAGCTTTATATTGTCGGCCTTGAGCAGACCCGTCCTGCCGTACATCTCGTAATCGTCGAACAGTTCCTCCATGCCGCTGCCCGCGAGGAAGGCCTGCACATAGCCGTCCTGGGCGTTGGTCACGATGAGAGTCTTAAGGCCCATGGAACGGAGACTTTTCACAGCCTCCCCGAGGCCCTCGTAGACCCTTCCGCAGTGGGTCATGAGATACTCGTTCTCGTGGCTCTCGCAGGCGGCCTGCGCCCTCCTGCGCTCCCCCTCGGGAAGCTCCGGCAGAAGGCGGTCGAAGATATCCTCCATGACCATGCCCATGCAGTCCTGGATGTCCTTTTTAGTCACCCTGCCCTCGAGGCCGAAGCCCGCTAAGGCCTCGAGCCAGGCCTCCGTCACCTGCTGCGAGGAATCCCATATGGTGCCGTCCATGTCGAAGATGACGGCCTTGTCTTTATTTTCTCCGTACATGGCATAGATTATATGTTTCGCGGCCCGCGGGTGTCAAGATGATATCATTGGACATAAGCTCCGGCCCGTAATATAATAGTACGGCAAACGGAGGAACACTTATGGACAAAGACAGTCTTTACAAGCTGCTGGAGATAGACACGCCTGCAGACCTGGAGTATTTCGAGCAGGTCGCGGACCTCATCGAGTGCGAGGAATATATACCCTTTGAGCTCTTCAGGGAAGCCCTCTCGCAGATCCGCCCCGAGGACGCGGGCGAGATCGCCGAGAACTATATCGAAGAGATAACTAACGCCCTGCCCGAGGACAGCGACGATATCGCCGCCCTGCTCGAGAACATCCAGAGCAGGCTGATGCTGCTGGCGGAGGGGATCGAAGACAGGGAGACCCGCGGCAGGTTCTGCGAGGAGCTCTTCCGCTTCAGAGAATGGTACACCGAGCCCTTCGGCGCCGCCGTGGACGGAGATCCCGCCAGCTTTCTGGAGGCCGTGACCGCCAGCAGGCTCGAAAAGCTGGGCCACGGAGGTCCTCACAGGTACAGCTTTGAGGGCCGCCTCGATTACCCGCTCGACGAGCTGGTGATGGATCTGGGCGCCTTCAGCCCCATCGACGTGGCCGACTATGAGGACGGGGAAGAAACGGAGAAGGAATAAGTCATATGGCAGGCTACGGATTCACCATCACCACCAACAACATACAGGTCAACATGAGCAGCAGGAACATGAAGAAGCTGGCCCTCTTCTCCCTTAAGGGACGCTGGCCGCAGGCTCTTCTGGTCGCCCTGATCTTCACCTTCCTGAACAGGCTCCCCATATATATCTCAGACATGATCGAGCCCGCGGAGGAAGGCTTCAGCCCGGCGTATTTCGCCGTGAACATCTTCGCCATCGCCATCACCGGCGCCCTGACCCTGAGCACCTGCTCGTATTTTCTGTCCGTGTTCAGGCAGCAGCCCGCGGCGGCGCGGCAGCTGGCCTTCGGCTTCAAGCATTACGGCAAGGCCCTGCTCCTGGGCTGCGTGCAGTTCCTGCTGCAGACCATGAGCTACCAGGGCGGCCTCATCGTGAGCCTCTTCGCCATCGTCCTCATCTTAAGATACACCCTCTCCTACCACGTGCTGGCGGACGAGCCGGAGCAGAGCCCCATAAACGCCCTCGCCAGGAGCAGGTATCTGATGACGGGGAACAAGATGAAGCTCGTGAGGCTCATACTCAGCTTCATCGGCTGGTATATGCTCGTATCGTTCCTCACCACCGGGGTGCAGCTCCTGCGTTATCCCGCCATCATCGACGAGATGAACGCCCTCGCCGAGAAGATGGGGAGCGCCGGCGGCCAGAGCATGACAGCCTTTTCCGCCCTCGATCTTCCGTCCTTAAAGGCCAGCGAGAAGGACATAGTCGTGAGGATCGCGGAGCTCATCGCTCCTTTGGGCATCTCGGTATATTTCAACACCTCGCTCGCCTGCTTCTACGACCTGGCCTCGGGCAATATGGTGACGAGCGAAGAGCCCGTAAAAGAAGCTCCGCAGGCCTACAGCCCCGCCGTATACGGCAATACCTATCCCTCGGACTCTCATGAAAGAAGGGACGACGATGACGATGAGCAGTAGATCCGCCGGGACCTACGTCAAAATACTGAAAGACGCCGGCCTTCTCGTCTCGGCTCCCGATCCCCTGCCCGCGGAGGAGATAACGCGGCTGAGCTTCGACTCCAGAGACGTGACCCCCGGCGCCCTCTTCATCTGCAAGGGACAGGGCTTCAGGAAGGAATACGCCCTCTCGGCGGCGGAAAAAGGCGCCGTCTGCTTCGTGTGCGGTCCCGAGCCCATAGAAGGCCTTCCCTGCCTTTGCGTGACGGACGTTAGAAAAGCCATGGCCCTCTGCTCCTGGGCCTGGTGCGAAGAGAGCTTCAACGATTTCCCCCTCATCGGCCTCACCGGCACCAAAGGGAAATCCACCACCCTTTACTACATCAAGGCCGCCTGCGAGGAATGGGCCAAAAGGAGCGGAGCCGGTCCCTTCGGCTATATATCCACCATCGATACCTTCGACGGCAGGCTGCTCTACGAGTCGCATCTGACGACTCCCGAGGCGCCGGAGCTGGCTGAAAGGTTCAGGAACGCCCGCGACAGCGGGGTCTTCGCCATGGGCATGGAGGTCTCCTCCCAGGCCCTCAAATATGACCGCTGCTTCGGCCTGCGTTTCGCCGTCGGCGCCTTCCTCAACTTCGGCAGCGACCATATCGGCGAGAACGAGCATCCCGACGCCGACGATTATCTGAGATCCAAGCTGCGCATATTCGAAAAGTGCGGCGCCGCCATCGTCAATATCGATACCGACAGAGCGGAGGAGGTCATCGGGGCGGCGAAGGCTTCGGGCTGCGAAAAGCTCATCTTCTACTCGCCTCTGGGAAACGAGGAAGCGGCGGGGGCAAAGGCCCTCTTCGCCGCCAAAAACATAAGGAAAGAAGACGGAAAGACCGTTTTTGAG
>JAEEIC010000241.1 GCA_016281165.1 Bacillota bacterium
ACATGAAGGAGCCGACGAAAGAGAACGCGAGGCGGTTCATCTGCGGCCTTCGCGACCTGGGGCGGGCTTTATCCGACCTTCATTTACTGGGAGCGGCCGTCTCCTCTTTTCTCGAGATGTGCGGATACGCGGACCGCTATGTGAGATCGGGAGACGGTTCTTTCCGGGATCTGCTGTCAGACAGTTATAATTATCTGGGACTTGCCGAAAGGGAGCGCGGCGATCTGAGCGCGGCGGAAGAGTACTACAGGAAAGGTCTCGAGATCAGCGAGCAGCTCGCGGATGAGATCAACACGGCCGAGGCGCGGACAGATCTCGCGCTGAACTACAGCTTTCTGGGAGAGATCGCGGAATCGAGGGGCGACCTGTCCGCCGCGGAAAAGTATTATACGAAGGGTCTGGAGATCTTTGAGCCGCTCGTTAAAGAAAGCGGGACCGCGCGCCTGCGCCGCGCCCTCGCGGTGAGCTGCGGCAAGCTCGGAAGGACAGCGGAGCTGAGAGGCGATCTGGACAGAGCGCGGGAGTATTATGAGAGAGCGTATTCGATAGAGGAATTCCTGATCGGGGAGATCGAGGAGGATGTTTATTTCGAGAGCTTCGCGGGATGCGATCTGGATCTCGGGCATATCGCGGAGATAAAGGGCGATCTTTCCTCGGCGGAAGAACACTACAAAAAGGCCCTGGACATCCTTTTGCCTCTCGCCGGCAGGAACGGGAAACTGCACACCCGGCAGCTGCTCGAATACTGCTGCGGCAAGCTTGGCGACGTCGCGCTCCTTAGCGGCGATCTGGCTGCCGCGCAGGGATCGTATACGAAGTCTCTTGAGATCTGTCTGGAGATCGCGAAGGATACGGAATCCGCGCTATCGCGCCGCGATCTGGCGGTCAGCTACGATCAGCTCGGCGACATCGCAAGGGCGCGGGGAGATCTGCCCGAAGCGCGAAAATATTATGAGTCCGCGCTCGGGATCAATAAAGCGATGGCGGAAGAAACAGATACGGCGGGACCGCGCCGCGGGATCTCTGTCGCTTACTTAAAGCTCGGCGACGTCGAAGGGGAAGCCGGCGACCTGGACGCCGCGGAGGAATACTATAAGAAGGCGCTCGGGCTGATGACGCGTGAGGCGGAACAGAACGCGGCCGTAAAGCCGCGGCAGGATCTGGCGGATGTTTTCAGCAGATTGGGCGACATCGCCTATTTCAGATGGGATTATCCTGCCGCGAGAGAATACTATAAGAGAACGGAAACGATATGCGACGAGCTCCTGAAGCTGTCGCGGGAGGTAAAGACTTATACGAGCCTGGCCTTTTGCTGCGGCCGGCTCGCCGAGATCGCGGAGAACGATGAAGACGCGCGCGAAGTATTGAGATGCCGCGAAAAGATCCTGGAAACAGAACTGATACTCGTGGAAGAGATCGGTGAGACCCGGTTTGCCAAAGACCTCGCGCAGGCGTATTTTGATCTGGGATCATTTTATTACCGGTTCCGCCATGATAAAGACAAGGCGAAGGAGAGTCTCCGGCGCGCGCTGGACGTCGTGAACGATCACGGCCCCGAAGAGTCCGTTCAGCTGGCGGAAGAGACAAAAATGCTGCTGAGAGCGCTGTGAGCCGCTGATCCTTTTATATCCGGACGCGTCATCTTATCTGGCCGTTTCCGTGTATCACGTACTTGTAGGTGTTGAGCTCCTGAAGCCCCATGGGGCCTCTGGCGTGGAGCTTCTGGGTCGAGATCCCCATCTCGCAGCCGAGGCCGAACTCGCCTCCGTCGGTGAAGCGGGTCGAGGCGTTGACGTAGACCGCGGCCGAATCGACGCGGGAGCTGAACTTCCTCTCGCTTTCGGGGTCGCGGGTGACGATCGCCTCGCTGTGGCCGGTGGAGTGGGCGGCGATGTGGGAGATGGCCTCGTCCGCGTCCTTTACGACCGCGACGGCCAGTATGTAGTCGAGGAACTCGGTGTCGAAGTCATCGGGGCCCGCGGGCGTTCCGGGGATGATCTTCGCCGCTCTTTCGTCGAGCCTCAGCTCCACGGGGATCAGGCCCTTTGCCCTGCGCTCTTCGGTGAGGCGGAGGCAGAGCTTCGGCAGGAAGTCTTCCGCGATCTTCTCGTGCACCAGCAGGACCTCTTCGGCGTTGCAGACCGAGGGACGGCTGGTCTTGGCGTTCTCGACGATATCGAGGGCCATGTCCAGGTCCGCGCTCTCGTCGACGAAGACGTGGCAGATGCCGGTACCGGTCTCGATGCAGGGGACCTTGGCTTTTTCCACGCAGCGGGCGATCAGTCCCGCTCCCCCTCTGGGGATCAGCAGGTCCACCAGGCCCACGGCCGCCATGAGCTCGTCGGCGCTGGCGTGGTCGGTGTCCTCGATAAAGCCGACCAGCTCTTTGGGAAGACCGGCGTCCTCAAGGCCCAGATGTATGGCCCTCACGATGGCCCGGTTCGAGCGGAAGGCCTCGCGCCCGCCTCTTAAGATCACCGCGTTGCCTGATTTCAGGGCGAGGACGGCGGCGTCGGAGGTCACGTTGGGCCTGCTCTCGTAGATGATGGCGACGACGCCCAGGGGCTGGGAGACCTTTTCGATCACAAGGCCGTTGGGGCGTTCTGTCCGCGATATCACCCGGCCTTCGGGGTCGGGCAGGGCCGCGACCTCTCTCACTCCCGCGGCCATGGCTTCGACGCGCTTTTCATTCAGAGCCAGGCGGTCTATCATGACCTCGCCGTACTTTTCCCGCGCGCCTTCGACGTCGAGGCGGTTCTCGGCGAGGATGTTTTCGGTCTCGGAGATGAGCCTGTCCGCGATGGCGTAAAGGGCGGCGTTCTTCTGCTCTCTGCTCCCGCTGAAGCTCCTCTGCGCTTTTTTTGTTTCTATGAGTATATCTCTTGTCGCTCTCATCGCGCTCCTCCGTCCTTTCTGCCTATGAATCTGGTGCCGGCGGGCTTTCCCTCAAGGACGTCGTATATCACGGCCGGGGCGGCGCCGTTCACGATGAGCATGTCGACGCCGGCCTTCATGCAGAGGGCGGCGGCGCTGAGCTTGGTCGCCATGCCGCCGGTGGAGAGGGCGGAGCCTCCTCCTCCCGCTCCCGCCAGCATGCCGGCGGTGATCTCTCTCACCTCGGGTATGAGGCGCGCGTTCGGATCCTTTCTGGGGTCGGCGGTGTAGAGGCCGTCGATGTCGGTCATGACGATGAGCAGGTCGGAACCGACGCTGGCCGCGACCAGGGCGGAGAGGGTGTCGTTGTCTCCCACCGCGATCTCGTCGGTGGAGACGCTGTCGTTCTCGTTGATGACGGGCAGGGCCCCCAGCTCCAGCAGCCTTCTGAGCGTATTGGTGAAGTTGGCGTGGCGGGTCCCGTCGCGCAGATCTTCTCCGGTCAGCAGTATCTGGGCGACCGTGTGGTTGAACTCGGAAAAGAGCTTGTCGTATACGTACATGAGCTCGCACTGGCCGACCGCGGCGGCGGCCTGCTTGCCGGCCATGTCGTCGGGCCTCGCGGAGAGATTGAGCTTGCCCACTCCCATGCCGATGGCGCCCGAGGACACCAGTATCACCTCGTGCCCTGCGTTTTTAACGTCGCTCAAGACCTTGCACAGCTCTTCGACGTGCCTTATGTTGAGCCTTCCCGTGGGATGGGTCAGCGTCGACGTCCCTACTTTTATCACGATCCTCATTTTTTTACCTGCCTCTTATAAGAATAACGCATAAATACTAATACTTTTTCTCATGATGCGCAAGAAAAAAAACCGGGAGCGCTCGCGCCGCGGGCCGGATGATCGGTCCGGGAGGCGGCGGAAGGGCCCCGGCGTTCAGCCGCGCCTCAGCGCACGAAGACGAAGATGATCCCGTCGTTGCCCGAGTCCCTGTCGGACTTGAGGATATCATAGAACTCCATCTTGGTGTCGTAGTATTCGCTGCCGGCGCCCTGCAGGAAGCCGGCTTCCTCGCCGGGGATGAAGCCTTTGATGACGCCTTGTTTCTTCATCCTGCGCAGGGCCTTTATCGCTTCCTCCTTCGACCTGCTGGTCCCGCCGGAGGAGCCGTAGCCGGTCAGGATCTTGAAGGCCTTCTGCCCTCTTGCCAGCACGCGGAGCCTGTTCTCTATCTCGGAGAGGGGCACTCTGCCGTGAAATTCGCTGTAGGTAGTCATGGGATCCCTTTCCGCGGCCGGTCAGTCGGCGCTTTTGATCATCTCAAGGCCTTTTTCCAGTCTGTCCAGCCCTTCGGCCAGGACCTCTCTTCCGGTGGCGAGGCACATGCGCACGCATCCCTCCGCGCCGGGGCCGAACATCTTCTCCGAGCCCGGGACCAGGGCAAGCTTTACTTTTTCCTGCATGAAGTCGGTGAACTGCTGGCTGGAAAGGCCGGTGTCCCTGACGTTCAGCCACATTATGTAGGTGGCGTCGGGCATGTAGGCCTTGATCCCCGGCATGGCGGACAGCCTTCCGACCGCGTACCGGGCGTTGCCTCTGAGGTGGTCGGTGAAGGCCTCGCTCCAGTAACGGGCTTTGGTGACGGCGGCGAGGGCCGCGACCTGGGAAAGCGAACTGACTCCGCCGGCGGTGGTCATGACTCCCGAGGCGTCCACCAGCCTGTCAAAGACCTCCTTATCCTTGCAGTAGATGCAGCCGACCCGAAGGCCTGCCAGGCCGTAGGCCTTGGAAAAACCGTAGACCGACAGGGTCTTTCTGTTTTTCTCTTCGCCCAGGGAATTGATGCTGACGAAGGGCTTTTCGCCCAGTATCATGTCGGACCAGATCTCGTCGTTCATGATCCAAAGATCATGCTTTTCGCAGACCTCCAGGAGCTTTTCAAGAGCCTTTTCGGAATAGACCTTCCCCAGAGGGTTGTGGGGATTGCAGAGGCAGAACATGCGGGTCTTCGGGGTGATATAGTCTTCGAGATCCTCGAAATCGATCTCTTTTTCCGGGCTCACCGGGTAGTAGACGGGGACTCCGCCTGCGGTCATGACCGAATTCTTGAAGAGGTAGTCCACCGGGTCCATGACGATGGCCTCGTCCCCCGGCTCGAGGACCGCCCCGGCGATGATGTACATGCCTCTGGCGGCGCTGTCCACCGGCAGGACCAGATCCTCCGCGATTCCCTCATTTTTGCGGCTGCAGAGGTCTTCGGCAATGGCCTTTCTCAGCCCGGGAAGGCCCAGCTTGGGGGTGTAGGAGAGATAGCCGTCCGCCAGATAATCCTTTATTGCGCCGATGATCTCGGGCGCCACGGGGAAATCCGGGTCAGCCGCGGTCAGGGGGATGACACCGTCCTCCACCTCAGCCCAGCGGTAGTTGTAGGCCTTGCTCTTAAGAGCCTTAAGATCGATGCTCTCGTCGGAAAAAAGCTTCATTTTGTCATCCTTTCGCGCGGGAAAGCTGCCTTTGCTCTATTGTAGATCAAACGGATAAATATCGGAACAGGCGGGTCAGATAAGGCCCTTACGGAAAAGGTAAGCCAGCAGAGCGGCATTCAATACCAGGAAAAGGGGCACCAGTATCTGAAAGCTGGCGTGTTTTGTCTTGTGGCGGAAGACCCTCATGCCCAGCAGGGCTCCCGCTCCCCCCATGAAGAAGGCCATGGCGAGGAGGGTCTTTTCGGGAGTGCGCCATCTGCCCTTTTCAGCCTTGCGCTTGTCTATTCCGTAGGCGGCGAACACTATGAGGTTCCAGACCGCGAGGACCGCGGCGATGATCATCCGTTCTTTCATATACTGTCCTTTCGGAAGCGCTGTTTAAGGCAGGGCAAAGCGCCCGTACCCTGCAGTATTATACTACATAAGAGCCGGCAGATATTGCGGCTCTTCGCTTTTTGTTATAATAACTATTGTTATATAACAGACAGTTTAAGACCGGAGGCCCTCGGGACCTCCGGTCTTTTCGTGTTTTTGGGGTTTTAAGGCCGGGGCCTGATGCTCAGATCCGGGTCTTACCCTTTGGGTATCGAGCTCATCATCTGCATGGCCCTGTAGAGGTAGGTCACCACGTCGCAGCGGGGAGCGAGGCCCGTGGGCACGAAGCCGTCCTCCTTGGAGTAGGTGTCCTCAAGCAGGCCGCAGTTCATGGCCCAGTCGCAGGCTTCCTCATACCAGCCGTCGGCGCCGATGCCGAGAGCCCTGTAGAGGAAGGTCAGGATGTGGGCGTAGGTGCATTGCTTGCCGGGGCTGAAGGTGGTATCAGTGGTCCCCTCGGTGATGCCGTGGGAGAGGGCCCAGAGCACCGGCTTATAGAAGTAGTCGTTGGGGCTCACATCGGTGAAGGGCTCGTAGAGGTTTTCGGGCTCGGGGCTTCCCATGGCTCTCCACAGGAAGGTCACCACCTGGCCTCTGGTGCAGAGCTGGAAGGGCATGAACTTGTCCTTGCCGTTGCCGTCGGTGACTCCGGTCTGGTAGGCCCAGGTCACGGCGCTCTCATAGAAGGCTCCTTCGGGTATGTCGATGAAGGGGTGGTCGGGGGCTCCCTCGGGGCCCTGGGGATAGAGGACGTCTAAGGGAGGCTGGTCGACGCTGATGGTGTAGGTCACCAGGATGTCTTTTTTATACTCTACGGTGACGGTCTGGGCGCCTATGCCGGTGGCCGTCTCAGGGTAGACCTTGAAGGCCCTGGGGTCGGTGATGTCCTTAAAGCCCATGCTGGTCCAGAGGCGGCACTTGATCCCCGTCAGGTCGATGAGTTCTCCTATGATGTAGTTCTTCTTGTCCGGCTCCCGGAGCAGTTCCAGATCCAGGTCTTCTTCGGTCTCATCTCCGTCGAAGTCCATGGCGGGAGGCACGTAGCCCGGGGTCTCCTCGACATCCACATCGAAGGAGTCGGAGAAGCTGCCGTATCTTACGGTGACGGTGTCTCTGCCTTCAAAATAGAGGTAGGCGGGCTCCCACGACAGGTCTTCCACAATGATGCTGGAGGTGTAGGAACCGTCCTTGTAGTTGATCCTGTAATGTATGCCGGAAAGGTCGACGGGTTCGCCCTGGTTGTAGAGGGTCTTGTCGGGCGCTTTGGTTATCTCAAAGGATTCGATATCGCCTTCTTCGGGATCCCACTCGATGCCCATGGGCAGCAGCACGCATCTGAAATCCATCCAGCAGGTGCCGTAGCCGTCGGTAACTTCGCAGCGGTAGATGAATTCCTCCATCATGTGATCCTGGGGGATGCCGAAGATGAGGAAGGCTGTGCCGTCGCCCAGCACTCTGATGTTGCCGTTCTCATCGTGCTCCAGGGGGACGCCGTCGGGGTCCACTCTGAACCATCTGCATCTGTAGGGACCCTTGGGGCTGTTTACTCCGACCTCGAAGGCAAATTCTTCGTCGGGGCTGTAGACTTCGATATCCAGAGGGCTCTCGGCCCAGATGGAGAGGTCGTTGTCGCCGCCGGCGAAGGCGGTCAGGGGGAAGGCCGAAACGATCAGCAGAACTGAAAGCAGTATTGCCGTGATCTTGGTTCTCTTCATGTTATCTCCTTTCATAGCATTTTATCCGCGCCGTTTCACTGTATTGAAGCCCCGCTCATCATCTGCACGGCCCTGTAGAGGTAGGTGACCACCTCGCAGCGGGGGCAGAAGCCCTGGACGTTGTAGCTTCCGTCCTCGGGATCGACGGTGTCTTCAAGGAGATCCATGCCTTCTGCCCATCTCAGGGCATCGGCCCACCACTCATTGGTATCCTCGGCTCCGGTGTCGCCGGGTCTTCCGATAGTCCTCCACAGGAAGGTGAGGATGTGGGAGCATTTGCACTGGCTGTTCGGGCTGAAGGTGGTTTTGCTCGTTCCGTCGGTGATGCCGCGGGAAACGGCCCAGATCACCGGCTTATAGAAGTAATCGTTCTCATCCACGTCGTCGAAGGGCTCGTAGAGGTTCTCGGGCTCGGGGCATCCCATGGCTCTCCACAGGAAGGTCACCACCTGGCCTCTGGTGCATAGCTGGTAGGGCATGAACTTGTCCTTGCCGTTGCCGTCGGTCACCTGGGGATCGGAGCTGTAGGCCCAGTCGACAGCGCCGGCGTAGTAGGCTTCTTCGGGGACGTCGGTGAAGGGATTGCCGGTCTTGCCGGTGATCAGGGGCAGCTTCGGCTGATCCACGCTGATGTCATAGGTGACAAAGACGACGTTCCTGTAGGACACGGTCACGGTCTGAGTCCCGAGGCCGGAGGCATAAGCGGGGGATACTGTGAATTCAGCCGGATCGTCTATGTCTATGAAGCCTAAAGTGGTGTACAGGCGGCACTTGATGCCGGCAAGGTCGATGGGATCGCCCATGATGTATTCCTTCTTCTTGGGCTCATTGACCAGCTCAAGGTCGACCTCATACTCCTGGTCGGTGAAATCGTTGATCATTTCAACGTTTATCTCGTAGCTCACCGCGAAGTGGCCCTTGTACTCGACGCTTACGGTCATGGGGCCCATTCCGTCGGCGATCTTGGGGAAGGTCACGAATTCGGAAGGATCGGTGATGTCCCTGAAGCCCATGCTGGTCCAGAGGCGGCACTTGATGCCGCTAAGATCGATCTCCTCGCCGGCATAGTAGTTAAGCTTGTCGGGGGCCTCAAGGAGCTCCAGATCCACGTCATATTCCTCGTCGGCGGCGTAATCGCCGGGAACGAAGCCCTCGACCTTGTTTACGGTCACGGTGAATCTGTCGGACGCTCCGTTATAGTTCACCGAGACGACCTGGGTGCCGTAATCGTTGAGCACGGCGGGCTGCCAGGTCAGGTTTCCCGCCGAACTGTTGTCCATCACGTAGACCCCGGCGTGCCCGCCGTCCGCGTAGTAGATATCGTAGGAAAGGCCGGAAAGGTCCACCGCTTCGCCCTGGTTGTAGACCTGCTTGTCGGGAAGCTTGTCTATTGCGATGCGGTCTACGGGGCCTTCATAGTCATCCTCATAGCCGATGGGGTAGAGGATGCAGTTGAAATCGACGTACGCGTTTTCGCTGCCGTCCGTTGCCATGCAGCGATAGTATAGGCGCTCGTTCATCTTCTCGTCGGGTATATTGTGCATGTAGAGGGCCTGACCGTATCCGATTATTACGGGCTCGCCGTTGTCCCTGAGGTCGACGGGCCTGCCGTTGGCGTCGATCCGGTACCAGTAATAGCGCACATCGCCCGCGGCGTTCTTGGGCTCCACCTCAAATGCAAAGCTTTCTGAGGAGCTGTAGACCACCACTTCCTCTTCGGTGACTCTCTGCAGCCAGAAAGAGCCGCCGCCGGCGAAGGCGGTCAGCGGAAAGGCCGAGACCGCCAGCAGGACTGCCAGCAGCACTGCCGTAAGTTTTTTTCCCTTCATTTCTTCTCCTTTCTTTTTAACGGTCTTCGACCCGGGAGGACTCGGTCATCCTCCGCGGTCATCCGACCTGATATTCTCACACCTACATTTTGACATCAGCGGGGGAGGATGTAAAGCATCCGCGGGCAAAAAAACGCGCTGAGACGCAATCTTAATATTGTGAATGAAAATATTTTTATATCACATTTAATAATATCGAAGCATGCGATCGTGAACAGCGATGTTTCGCGCTCCCCGGCTTTGACTCCCGGCTCCGTTTCGGATAAAATATCTGCAGTGACCTGTGACGGGAGAAACAGTTTCAAGCTCCGGCCGGGCGCTGAAAGAATGATCATGCAGAAAATAAAAAAGATAACAGCATATATGCTCGCGGCGGCCCTCGCCTTTTCTCTCGCGGCTTGCGGAGGCAGCAGTCCGGCGGCGCAGACGCCGGCTCCCCCGAACGCTTCCGCTCAGACGGCTAAGGCGCAGCCTCAGGAAGACCTTGTGCCCGCGCCCCTTTCGGCGGGATCCTACCTCGCGGATGAGAGCGATAAAAGGAGCCGGACGCCGGCGGAGCTCTACCTGTTCGGCGGCGGATGCGGCCTGATGGTGATGGGAAACGTCATGTACGGCGCCTCCTGGAGCGAAGACAGTCTTGAGATCGAAGGGAGGTCTGTAGCCTTCAGCTGCGAAAAGGACAGGGCGGAGAGCGCCGCCCATCACGATCCGGTCCTGAGCTTTTCCTTTAACGGCGCCGGCCTGAGGCTGAGATATGACTCTGAGATCAACGGCGCGGAGCTGGGGATGAGGGATCAGTTTAACGGCGAATACGTCGGCAGATACCTCGGCGAAGACGGAACGGAGGCCGTATTCAACGAGGACGGCAGCGCTTTACTGACCGCCGGATCCGAAGAGACGCCCTTCTTCTGGGGGACCTACTATCTGGCGGACGCCTTCTGCGTGACCGGCAGCTATCTCAGCGGGCTGGAGCGCACGGACAGCGGGATCAGGTTCTCGACAGATGAGAGTAATGTATACGAGCTCGAATCGGAGGCGGAGGTCCAAAGGAGGGCGGAAGAGGCGCGGGAAGCGGAGAAAAAGGAACGGGAGAAGGTGCTGACGGCCCATTACTACCCTTACGGGAACGCGGCCAGGCTCTCGGGCAGGATAGTGATATTCTCGATCTTCCCCAGCGGCCCCGACTACAGCTGGGATCTCGCGGCGGAAAGCGATCAAAAGCTCAGGGATAAATGCCTTAAAGACCTTTCCTCCGCGGTCTCCTTTCTGGAGCAAAAGTGCGCCGGATACGGAAGCGAAGTCGAGTTCCTCTACGACTGGGATGAGGATCCCGGGCTGGCAGCCGTTTGCGAAAGCGAGTATCCCGTGGCTCTTAAAGACGAACAGGCAGAAAAGAAGTCGCACGCTCCCCTGGCCAGATCTTTGGCCGATACTCCCGAGCTCAAGGAAAAGTATCAGGCGGACAGCGTCATCTATCTTTATTTCGTGAACTCCGATTACTCAAATACCACCAATCCCCACGCTCACAGCTTCGACGCCCGTGACATCATCGCTGGAAACTTGATGATCAACGATCTGGTCGAATACGCTGTGATCAACCTCAAATATCACCAGGTGCAGGATGAGAACGGCAGCAGGGTCGAAGAGGCTGATTTCACCGCCGGCGATATCGTCATCGCCCACGAGATGCTCCACCTGTTCGGGGCGCCGGATCTTTACGCCGGCGGGGAGCAGGGGATATCCCGGGAATACGCCGACCATCTGCTCGATATAAAATCGAAGGATATAATGCTGGCCGGCTACGCGGGCGCGTCAAAGCTGAGCCAGTTCACCCTTTCGGAGATATCGGCCTATTACCTGGGGCTCGCGGACCATTGCGGCGACGTGGAAAAGTACGGCCTCAGGGTCAGTCAGTACGAAAGCCTCAAGAAAAATTAGCCCTTATCCTGGCTTCATGGGGAAGACCCGGATCTTTCCGCCCGGCTGCTTCAGCGCGGTGGCGTGCCGATTTGCGGGAGTAAACATTGAGCCCTGTTGGGTAAAATGATAAAATTATTTCAGTTAGTTTTGTCATTTTCTCACAAGGAGCGTAAAAAATGCGAGATATCAGAAAGATAGATAAAGTGGTCGTCGACGGCTTCAGCCTGGATCTTGAGAGCTTCGTAAGCGTGGCGAGAGGGTTTGCGAGGGTGGAGCTGGCGGCCTCGGCGAGAAAAGAGCTTGAACGCTCTCGGGCACTGATCGAAAAGATCGCGGACGAAAAGAGGGTCGCCTACGGCATCACCACCGGTTTCGGAGACTTCGCCAGCGTGGCCGTCCCCGAGGAGATGACGAACCGGCTCTCGACCAATCTGGTGCTCAGCCACTGCGTCGGCACCGGCGATCCCTACAGGACCGACCAGGTGAGGGGCATGATGCTCCTTCGGGCCAACGCCCTCTGCGCCGGCATCAGCGGGGTGCGCCCCGTGATAGTGGAGATGCTCCTTGAGATGCTCAATAAGGGCGTGACTCCGGTCGTTCCCCAGAAGGGCTCTTTGGGAGCCAGCGGCGATCTCGCCCCACTCTCCCACATGGGGCTGGTGCTTCTGGGGCTCGGAGAAGCCGAGTACGAAGGGCGCGTGATGAAGGGAAAAGAGGCCATGGAGGCTGCCGGCATCCCCGTCCTCGCCAGCCTTGCCGCCAAGGAGGGCCTGGGGATCACCAACGGGACCTGCGCCATGACCTCGGTGGGGGCTCTCAATCTTTACGACACCATGAACGCGGCGCTTACCGCCGACCTCGTCGCCTCCATGACTCTGACGGTTTTGGGAGGGCAGCTCAACGCCTTCCAGGACAGGGTCCACAGGGCGAGGGGCCAGAAGGGCCAGATAAAGGCCGCCGAGAACATAAGAAGACTGACGGAAGGCTGCGGGATGCTTGAAAATTCAAAGGGTCTGAGGGTGCAGGACGCCTACGCCCTAAGGTGCGTCCCCCAGGTCCACGGAGCCGTAAGGGACGCCCTGGATTTCGTGAAAGAGAAGATAGAGATCGAGCTCAACGCGGTCACCGACAACCCGCTGATCTTCCCCGAAGGCGAAGAGGTCGTATCCGGCGGAAACTTCCACGGCGAACCCATCGCCATCCCCTGCGATCTTCTGGGCATCGCCTGCTCGGAGCTCGCTTCGATCTCGGAGCGCCGAACCGAGCGCATGGTCAACGCCGATCTTTCCAACGGCCTTACCCCCTTCCTCACCACAGAGGCAGGGGTCAACAGCGGCTTCATGATCGTGCAGTACAGCGCGGCTTCGATGGTCTCGGAGAACAAGGTCCTGGCCCATCCCGCCTGCGTCGACAGCATACCCTCGTCGGCCAACCAGGAGGATTTCGTCTCCATGGGCACCACGGCGGCGAGAAAAGCGGGCTGGATACTCGAGAATACCAGGTCGGTGCTGGCCTACGAGCTTCTCACCGCCTGCCAGGCCGTCGATATCAGGAGGATGGTGGGAGACCTGGGGCAGGGCATATCGCCCGCGGCGCAAAAGGTCTGGGAGCACGTGAGAGAAAAGGTCGCCTTCTACGACAAGGACAGGGAGATCGCCCCCGACATCAAGGCGGTCGAAGCGATCGTCAGGAGCGACGAGCTCCTGGATATAGTGCACGGATTCTTCCCGGACATGGAGTGACGCCTCAAAGTCCGGCTGATCGTTATCATAAAAAAGACCCGCCGCGGCGGGGAGCGAAAGAGAGGGCTTGCGATGAACGAAGATCATTTACTGCTGACCGAAAAAGACGCCATGTGGGCCGAGATGCTGATGCAGGCGCTCAAAAACAATGACGTCGACTGCTTCTCGCTCCCCGTGTACGGAGCGGGCCTCACCCTGAAGACCGGGATGAGCGAGCGCCTCAAGATCTACGTCCCGGCAAAGGAGCTGGCGAAGGCGGAAGCGCTGATGCTGGAGCTCTTCCCCGGGGAAGAGTAGCAGCCCCGGCGCCAAGGCCTTATTTTTCAAGCTTTTTCAGGACCGAACGGTAGCCCCCTTCCCCGTAGGAGAGGGCGCTGCTGACGCGGGTGATGGTCGTGTTGGAGACGCCGAGCCTCTGTCTTAAGGCCTCGTAGGTCTCGCCGGCGGCAAGGCCTTCGGCGATGCGGAGCCTCTGGCTCAGGTCTTCGAGCTCGGGGGCGGTGCAGAGGTCTTTGAGGAAGGCCAGGCATTCCTCTTCGCTCTCAAGGGAGAGGAAGGCCCGCGCGAGATCTTCCAGGGCGCTGTCCTTGCTTAAGGGGTCCATGGCTGAGCATCCTTTCCGCCCCGGGGCCGGGCGCCGAACACGAAAGAAAAGTACTGAATATAAAATAAATCTATCATCGACCGCTTGATTTATCAACGGGAAAAGGAGGAACAAATGGAATACCGCGCAGAAGACGCTATGGTCATCAGGCTGGACGACGAGCTCCCCGAGTATCCGCGGTTCGTCCCCGGCATACGCAGGGCGCCCAAAAGAGAGGCCGCACTCACGGAGCACGATAAGGAGCTGGCCATCAAGAACGCTTTAAGATACATCCCGCCCCGCTTCCACGGGCAGATGGCGAAGGAATTCGCGCAGGAGCTGGAGGAGAGGGGCCGCATCTACGGCTACCGCTTCCGCCCGGAGGGGAAGATCTGGGGAAAGTCCATCGATGAATACAGGGGAAAGTGCGTCGAGGGAAGAGCGATGCAGGTCATGATCGACAACAACCTGGACTTCGACGTCGCCCTTTATCCTTACGAGCTCACCACCTACGGCGAGACCGGC
>JAEEIC010000242.1 GCA_016281165.1 Bacillota bacterium
GGCCGGCGCGGGAGGGAGTGTCTTTGGCGAAGAGCTTATAGACGACGAGGGCGGCGAGGGGCGCGGCGCCGGGCACGATGAAGCAGCTGCGCCAGCCGAGGGAAGGAAGAAGCTTTAAGGATAGGGCGACCATTACCATGCCCAGAGCCTGTCCGAAGCCCGAGAAGGCGTTGGTGAAGCCTGTGGCGAAGCCGTGCTTCTCGCCCGGCCACCAGCCCGAGAGCAGGGCGAGGCCCGGGCCCCAGGCCATGGACTGGAAATAACCGTTGAGGGCCCAGATCGCGGCCATGGGCAGCAGGCTCTTCTGCGCGGACATCAGAAGGTTGCACAGGGGGGAGAACAGGGCGGCCATGACTATGAAGCGGCCGGGTCCCGCGATCTCCGAGAGCCTGCCGTTGACCAGCTGACCGATGCCGTAGGCCCAGAAGAGGGACGAGGTCAGGATCCCGATGTCGGCGGGGCCCCAGCCCATATCATCCATCATCGCCGCCGCGGCGTAGCCGAGATTGAGGCGGCAGCAGTAGAGGCACATGTAGAGCAGCGAGAAGCAGAGCAGGAAGCGCCGGGCGAAGCTGCTGAATCTTTTATATTCATCCTTCGTGTATCCCAGATATCTGTCCTCGCCCACAGTCCGCTCCCTCCGCTTAAAGACTCATTAAGATTATATTAAAGTGAGACCTTTGCCGGCACTTCGCCGGCAAATCGTATTATAATACATTTTGCGGGGCGGCGGACCCCGTATCGCGAGAAAGAGGAAGATATCATGATATTTGAATACAGCGAGACCGAGTCCACACAGGACGACATGAAGCAGCTCTACCGGGACGGGGACGCCCGCGTGTTCGACGCGGTCTTCGCCCTGAGCCAGACGGGAGGGAAGGGGCGCTACGGCAGATCCTTCTTCTCGCCCAAGGGGGGACTTTACCTCAGCATGCTCCTCCCCTACGAAGAGACCGAGACTCTGACCAGGGGGGCGGGGGCCTGCGCCGTGAGGGCCGTCGCCCGCATCACCGGCAAGGACCTGCGCATCAAGCCCGTGAACGACCTTTACATGGACGGGCGCAAGGTCGCCGGCATCCTGGCGGAGGCGGTGACGGGGCTCGACAGCGTGCCCGTCGCCGTGATACTGGGCATAGGGATAAACCTGGTCGAGCCGGAGGGCGGTTTCCCCGCGGAGATCAGGAAGCGGGCCGGCGCCCTTTACGAGGACGTCTCGGAGATAGGCTGGATAGGGGGAAGGCGCGGCGCGCTCTTCGGGGACGACGAGCTGGCGGACATACTGCTGGCGGGCCTTCGCAGCCAGCTCATGTACGCCCTGATAGAGGAGTTCCGGAAGCTGGCCGATCCCGCCCAGTCCGAGATGCTCCTCGCCGAATATGAGGAGCTCCTTCTTTCCGACTGGCCGGGCAAGGGGGAAGAAGACGAGTACGGAAATCCCTTAAAGCCCGCGCAGGAAGGCGGAGCCGAAGCCGGCAGGACCGCGGAAGAAAGAACCGAAAGGAGCAACTGACATGAGACCCATCACACTTACCAAAGCCCAGGAGGAGAGAGCGCGCGAGCTGCACGAGAAGTATCTCTTCATCGACTGCCTCTGCGGCAACATGGTCAACCCGGAGCCGCCCGAGATCGACGGCGTCCCCTACCTTGAGCGCGTCCTGCGCTCGGGCGTCAACGTGCAGAGCATCACCCTCTCCAACCCCTCGGCGGGCTTCGAGGGCGTGCTGCAGGACATGTACGGTTATTTCAATCTCTTCAAGTATCATCCGGACAAGGTTATGCAAATCAAGTCGGTGGAGGATATAAAGACGGCCCAAAGGACCGGCAGGGCGGGCGTCATCTTCAGCCTGCAGAACTCTGCGGCCATCGGCGGCGACTTCTATAAATGGACCATCATGGCGGAGCTGGGACTTCGCATCTGCCAGCTCACCTACATGGAGCCCAACCTCTACGGCAGCGGCTGCCTCGACAGAGCCAACGGCGGGCTCACCTACTGGGGCGAGCAGGCCATCAGGGAGATGAACCGCCAGGGCATAGTGGTCGACCTTTCCCACGTGGGCGAAAGGACGAGCCTCGAGGCCATCGACTACAGCGAGAAGCCCTGCATCTTCAGCCACTCCAACTCCCTCACCGTCTGCCCGACCTCGAGCCGCAACCTGACCGACGAGATGATAAAGAACTGCGCCGCCAAGGGCGGGGTCATCTGCCTCAACGCCCACGGCTTCGTCTGCCATAAGGAGGTAGGCGTGCAGGGCACCCTCGAGGACTACATGGCCCACTTCGAGTATCTGGGCGAGCTGGTGGGGCCCGACCACATGGGCATAGGGACCGACATCTTCGAGTACTACACCAAGCAGTACTGGGAATGCAAGACCAAGCTGCTCTACAACAGCCCCTGGATGTTCGAGACCGTCTTCAACCGCGACGTCAAGAGGGTCGACCAGTACATCAACATCACCAGAGGCCTGGTGGCGCTGGGCTTTTCGGACGATGACATCGAAAAGATCCTGGGCGGCAGCCTCATGAGAGTGTTCGGAGAGGTCTGGAGGTAGGAAATGACGACTTATACCAATTTCGGGCTGATCGACGTGATCGGCAAAAAATATATCAAAGACAGTTACATGAGCGTGGAGGACGGCCTGATCAGGGAGGTGGGCCTCATGGCGCAGCTTGAGCCCGGCAGGCTCGCCGGGGCGGTCGACCTCAAGGGAAAGACCGTGATGCCCGGCATGTTCAACACCCACATCCACGCCCTGTCCTCGCCCATAGCGGCCCCCGAGTCCCTGAACGGCGAGACTTCGGGCATGTTCGCCTTAAGGGGCCTCAGGCACCTTCAGCAGCACCTGGCCTCGGGCGTCACCTTCGTAAGGGACATGAACGGCAGGAAGCTGGCTGAGGTAGATCTCAAGAACGCCGTCAGGCTGGGGCTCTTCGAGGCTCCCGACCTTCAGATCTGCCGCCAGTGCCTCTGCATGACCGGCGGCCACGGCTGCAACACCGGCCGCGAGTGCGACGGCCCCGTCGACTGCAAAAAGGCCGCCCGCGAGCAGATCAAGGGCGGAGCGGATTTCGTCAAGATCATGGCGACCGGCGGAGTCAATTCGGACACCAGGCCCGAATACTCCCAGCTCGATCTGGAGGAGATGACGGCGGCGATCACCGAGGCCCACCGCGCGGGCAAGAAGACCGCGACCCACGCCCACGGCAAGGCCGGCATCAAGACCGCGGTCCTGGCCGGCATCGACAGCGTGGAGCACGGCAGCTTCATCGACGACGAGTGCATAGAGCTGATGCTCGCAAGAGGGACGGCCCTCTGCCCGACGCTCTCGACCCATTATTTCACCGAAAAGTTCGGCGTCGCGGCGGGCATCGCCCCCTGGAAGGTCGAAAAGAGCAAAATAGCGGCCGAAGCCCAGCATATCGGCCTCGAAAAGGCCTGGAAGGCAGGCATACCCATCACCATAGGGACCGACGCCGGCACTCCCTACAACCCCCACTGGGGCACCTTCATGGAGTTCGTCCTCTTCGTCGAGGACATGGGCTTCGATCCCATGGACACCTTGGCGGCCGGTACCATAGTCTCGGCGAAGGTCTGCGGAGTCGACGACCGCATGGGCAGTGTCACTCCCGGAAAGCAGGCCGATTTCATCGTCCTTTCCGAGAGCCCCCTGGTGAACATCAGGACCCTCGGCGAGGTGGAGCAGGTATACAAAAAGGGGAAGCTCGTATGTCTTCCCCCGATAGACCGCAGCGTCACCGACTGAAGTCTTTTAAGTTCTTATTTACGGTAGATCCCTCAGACTGTTTCCGCGCCCGCCTGGACCCTGTTCATGCGGGCGTAGCTGCCGTTAAGGGCCATGAGCTCCTCGTGGGTGCCTCTTTCGGTCACCCGGCCCTCCTCGATGACGAGGATCTGGTCGGCGCTCCTCACGGTCGAGAGCCTGTGGGCGATAGCGACTATGGTCCTCTTGCCGGCGATGCCGTTGATGGCGTTCCTGATCTGGGTCTCGGTCTCCACGTCCACGGAGGCCGTGGCCTCGTCGAGCACGATGATGGGCGATTCCCTCAAGATCGCCCTCGCGATGGCGATGCGCTGCTTCTGGCCGCCCGAGAGCTTTACTCCTCTCTCGCCGGTCACGGTGTCGTAGCCTTGGGGCATGGCCTCGATCTCTTCGTCTATATTGGCCGCTTCAGCGGCCTTTTTTATATCCTCAAGAGTGGCGTCGGGCCTGGCGTAGGAGATGTTCTCGGCGATGGTCCCGTTGAAGAGGAAGGTGTCCTGCAGGACGGCGGAGATGTTCCTCCTGAGGCTATCTATGGTCACGTTCTTTATATCTTTGCCGTCTATCAGTATCCTGCCTTCGGTCGGCTCGTAGAAACGCGAGATCAGCTGGGTGATGGTGGTCTTGCCGACGCCGGTGGGGCCGACGAGGGCTATCATCTGCCCGGGCTCGCACTTGAAGGAGACGCCCTGCAGCACCGGTATGCCCTTGATGTACGAGAAGCTCACGTCGTCGAAGGCGATGGCGCCTTTGGCCCTTCCCATGTCTTCGGCGCCGGGGACGTCCTCTATCTCGCAGGGAGCCTCCAGTATGGCCATGACTCTCTCCGCTCCCGCCATGGACTGCTGCATATGCTCGAGGAGGTTGGCGAGGCCCGTGACCGGGGCGTAGAAGAGGCTGAGGTAGAGCAGGAAGGCGACGACGTCCTCGACCCTGAGGCCCTCGCTGTAGGCCAGGTATCCTCCCATGCCCACGACCAGTATGGTGCCGATCGAGGATATGAACTCCACCGAGGGGTGGAAGACGGCGCTGATCTTGAGGGCCTTCAGCATGGCCCTGACGTGGTCGAAGTTCTTCTCGTCGACTCTGCCGGTCTCGTATTCCTCGCGGCCGAAGGACTGTATCTCGTGGATGCCCGAGAGATTGTCCTGCAGCTTGGCGTTGAGCTCGCCCATCTTCTTCTGGGAGGTGCGGAAATAGGGTCTGACTTTCTTGGAGAATATGACGCCGGAGACGAGTATGAAGGGTATGGGGGCGCAGGTGATGAGGGCGAGCCTGGCGTTGATGGTGAGGAGGACGATGAGCACGCCGACGAAGGTCACCAGGTGGGTGATGGTCTCGGGGATGATGTGGGCGTACAAAAGCTCGAAATCCCTGGTGTCGTTGACGACCCGGCTCATGAGGTCTCCGGTCTGCTTGTCGTGGAAATAGCCCAGGTGCATGCGCTCGAGCTTGTCGTAGGTCTTGGTCCTGAGGTCTCCCACCAGGTACCAGGCCGCCTTGTGGGCCATGTAGTTGCTCATGAAGCGGAAGGCGATGCGCAGAAGATAGAGGACTATCAGTATCAGCGTGAGGCGCCTGATCCGCGCCAGGCCTTCGGCGTCCACTCCCCTGCTCACTATGCCTGTCATGGCCGAGAGCAGCTTGGGCGCGGCCAGATTGACCACGGTGAGGGCCAGGGTCGAGAGTATGGCGACGACGTACAGGGCTCTGTAGCGCACCGCCTCTTTGCTCAGTTTCCAGAGGAGCTTCATAAAAAGACTGCCTTTCTTTACGCGGCGGGAGGACGGAGTCGGGACGGGGAAAGGGGTCTGCGGGAACTGGAAAAGGATGCGGCGGATACCGGTCGCTTCAATAACAAAAAAAGTATATCACATACGCGGCCGCTTTTCAGCCGTCAGAAGCGGAAATAGATGAAGGGATTGAAGCTGCTGCTCAGCATGTATACGCAGCAGAGGACGAGCAGGGCGAGATGCCAGAGGTTCAGTATCACCGTCCCCGCGGCGCTGTCCCCGAGCTTCTTGAAGAGCCTTCCCACCGGGAACATGAAGACGAGGCCCAGAGGGATGTAGAGGGCGCCCTCTATGATGCCGGTGTTGGCGGCCAGGACGTCCATCAGGTCGAAGGGACCGCCGGCGAACATGGTCCTGAAGGCTGTCCCCAGGGCGGCGAAGTCGGTGATGTTGAAGAGGGTCCAGCCGCAGACCACCACGAACATGGTGATTAGCCAGCTGAGGGGCCTGGGGAGCTTCGCCAGCAGCTTTCCGGTCACGAATTTCTCGAGCACCAGGAGCAGGCCGTAGTAGAGCCCCCAGAGCATGAAGTTCCAGGAGGCGCCGTGCCAGAGGCCGGTGAGGCCCCAGACGACCATGATGTTGAAGAACCACCTGGGCCTGCTCACGCGGTTGCCGCCCAAGGGTATGTAGATATAGTCCCTAAACCAGCTGGAGAGGGAGATGTGCCAGCGGCGCCAGAACTCGGTGATGGAGCAGCTGACGTAGGGATGGTCGAAGTTCTCCAGGAAATGGAAGCCGAAGATCCTGCCCAGGCCTATCGCCATATCGCTGTAGCCGGAAAAATCGAAGTAGAGCTGCAGGCTGTAGGCGACGGCGGCGAGCCAGTACATGAGCCTGCCGTAGACCGCGGGATCACCCGCGTAGACTATCTCGGCGAACTTGGCGACCCCGTTGCTGATGATGAGCTTCTTCGCCAGGCCGACGATGAAGCGGCGCAGGCCCTGCGCGATCTCGTCCGCGTCCTCTCTTCTGCGCCCGATCTCGCTCTCCACGGTGGAATAGCGCACTATGGGCCCCGCGATGAGCTGGGGGAAGAAGCTGACGTAGAGCAGGAGCCGGGGCCAGCTCTTCTGCAGCTTCACGTTCCCGCGGTAAAGATCGATCACGTAGGATAGTATCTGGAAGGTATAAAAGCTTATGCCTATGGGGAGCTCGATCTCGGGCACCCTGAGCGAGAGCCCGAAGAGGGCGTTGAGATTCTCGGTGAGGAAGCCCAGGTATTTGAATATCAGCAGGTCGAGCAGGATGACGAAGACCGTGGCCGTAAAGCAGAGCTTTCTCAAGGCGGGCCTCTCCTTAAGAGCTTCGATCCCCAGCCCTCCCGCGTAGGCGGCCGTCACCGCCAGCATCA
>JAEEIC010000243.1 GCA_016281165.1 Bacillota bacterium
GCACTGTGAGCAGACATCAAGACGGATCTCGTCCTTCAGGGACTTGGTCATAAATGTATTTCCGCAGGCACAGGTCACCTTGCAGTCTTTATACTGGGGATGGATGCCTTCTTTCATAGCTTTGTCCTCCTTCTACCGAAATGCTTTTTCGCAAGCCTAATGATAATAGCACAGGGCCGCGGCAATTGCAAGCATTTTCGCGTATTTTTAAGGCTTTTTGAAGCGCCGCAAGCTGTAGGCGGGGAAGCGCGGACGCCATACCATATATTGTATCACGCGGCGCGCGGGCGCTCGTCAGGCCCTCCCGGTCTTCCGGGCTGGGAGCTCCGTGACGCCGGTCTAACGCATCCCGCTGTATCTGTAGAGATACTCCACGACATTCGCTCTGGGGCAGTCTCCGTTGACGTTGAAGTCGCCCGTGAAGGTGCCGTCGAGCAGCCTGTTCGATACCGCCCAGTCGAGAGCATCCTGATACCACTGCTGGGTCTTCTCCGCGCCGGTGTCGCCCGGTCTTCCCACCGCCCTCCAGATAAAGGTGAGGATGTGGTTGTTGCGGCAGGTGACGCCGGGGCTGAAGCTGGTCGGAGAGGTGCCGTCGGTGATGCCCTGCTCCACCGCCCAGAGCACCGGCTTGTAGAAGTAGTCGGACGCCTTGACGTCGGTGAAAGGATTGGTGGTGGTCACGGGCTCGGGCTCTCCCATGGCCCTCCAGAGGAAAGTCACGACCTGGCCTCTGGTGCAGGTGCGGGTGGGGCTGAAGGTGGTCCTTGAGGTGCCGTCGGTGATCTGCGGACAGGAGTTGTAGGCCCAGTAGACCGCGTCCTTGAAGTAGTCGGTGCCGCTCACGTCGGTAAAGGGCGTGCCGCCCACGGCGTCGAACATGCGGGAAAGATAGAGCTCCTTGTCGGACTTGAAGAAGCTGCCGAAGTAATTATCCGAAGGATAACCGTTGACCTGGCCCGTGGTGAGGGGGCTGAAGCCGTAGCCGTTGGCCGGATAGAGGAAGATGTCCGGGCTGTAGAAGTAGCCGACGTAGAACGGCTCGCCCTCCTTGACCTCGACCCACTTGCTGCTCTGCGTCGACTTGGAGCTGCTCCTGTACCAGATGACGGTGGTCTTGCTCTGGTCCAGAGCGTTCTCGGGCACGCTGTATACCTTGTATTTCAGGTCTTTGGCGGTCTTGCCGGCTTCGGGCGGATCTATGGAGACGTACACGGTCTCGATGATGGTCTTGTCGGTGACCTCGCCCTCAAGGGGTCCGAAGCTGCCGCTGATGTATATGCAGTTGTCGGAGTTCTTGATCGTGCCGAACTCGGTGTTGGAGGGGATGCCGTTATAGCTGGCGGACACGCCCTCGCTGATGGTATAGCCCTTGCGGGTGAAGACGAAATAGTCGAAGGAATAGACCTCTCCGGCCTGGAAGACCTCGTCGTCTCCGACCCTGTCCCAGGTGCCGGCCGCGTTCTTCATGAACCATTTCACGGTCTGGGTCGAAGGATCGACTCCGCCGATGCCGTCGTCCACGCTCACCCTGACGCTGGACGGAGTGCTCAAGCCCCCTATGATCTCGCCCACGGTGAGCTCCACGTTCTCTATCTCGGAGCTGGTCGTCCCCTCGAGCCAGCCGGAGAAACTGGCGGTATATGAGTACTCGCCGGCGAAGAGGTCAGTCTCGACGATCTCGCCGCCGTCGCTGGAGTACACCCTGACGTGGCGCTCATCGACGCCGCTGATACCGCGTATGCCTCCCGGGAAGCGCAGCCTGATCCTCACCACCGCGATGTCGGCAAGGGAGGGGTCGGTATTCTCATCGCCGAACTCGTCGAGCCCCTCGTCCTTTGAAGGTATCTCGCACTCGAACGTCGCGTACTGCCTGCCGCCGTCGGTCCTGATGGAGAGGGATACTCCCTCCGCCTGGTCGACGGTCTTCTGCAGATCGTCATAGGAATCGAAGCTGCTCACGACCGGAGCCATGCCCCAGTATTTCTCGCCGTTGATCTCGATCCAGTCGAGAGTGCCGCCCTCGGCTATCTTATCCTTGAACATCTCCTGCGGCGTGGTCCCCGCGTCCCCGGTGATATAGGCCTCGGACACATATCTGCTGTTTGAATACTGCACGCTGCCGTCGTCCAGGAACATGAGCTCGGTGACGTCGGCGGCGCAGCCGGACAGCAGAGCGAGCATCATCAGGACGGCGATGAGAACGGCAGTGATCTTATATGCTCTTCTCATTTTTACACCCCTTTGGACTATGTATAAAAGAGCGTTCGTTTATCTCCATACATAATTACAATAAAACAAAAGGCTTGAAAACTCAAGCCTTTTGACATTAAATATCGATTACATCGCGGTATGTGAGCGCGTGTTCGCGGCCGGGACGGGCCCCAAATGCTCTAATCCATCTGCCAGAGGTAGTAGACTACGTTGGCTCTCGGGCAGTCGACGTTGACGCCGTACTTCCCGGTATAGGAGCCCTTGAGCATCCCGGTCTTCTCAGCCCAGTTCAGAGCGTCGGTGTACCAGCTGCCCTCGCCGGTCTTGTCAGGCTCGCCTGCCGCTCTCCAGATGAAGGTAAGGATGTGGGAATTTTTGCAGGTGCTGGCGGGGCTGAAGGTGGTCGCCGAGGTGCCGTCGGTGATGCCGCACTCCACCGCCCAGAGCACCGGCTTGTAGAAATAGTCGCTCTCCTTCACGTCGGTAAAGGGGTTCTTAGAAGTCTTCGGCTCGGGACAGCCGAAGGCCCTCCAGAGGAAGGTCACGACCTGACCGCGGGTGCAGGTCTTCGCGGGACTGAAGGTGGTCGCCGAGGTGCCGTCGGTGATCTGGGGCTCGCTGTTGAAAGCCCAGACGACCGCGTCATAGAAGTAGTCGCTCTCCGACACGTCGGTGAAGGGGATGGTCTTTTCCGCGGGCTTTTCGGGCTCGACGGGAGGCTTCTCGGCTTCGACGGGAGGTTTCTCCGCTTCAACAGGAGGCTTCTCGGCCTGCGTGGCTTCCGGCTTTCCGAAGTTGTGGAAAACAGTCACTTTTCCGTCTTTAATCAGCGGCAGTACCCACTGGTTGCTCTCTTCTCCGTTGATATCGGCGGTGAAGTCCGCAGAGAAATCGGCACCCGGAACGCCGGGCATCATTAAGTAAAACGCATAGTAATAACCTTCCTCGAAGGTCTTAAGTCCGAGATTCTCGACGGTATCCCAGTCTGTGACATCCTTGCCCCCGTTTTCGCTGGCCGCCCATATCCCCATAAAGGACAATCTGGTCTTGCTCGGTTCCGGGCTGATATCGAAGGCGATAGGATCTTCTGAAGTTTCCAGCAAGCCCGTGCCGCTGACAGCGATCTCCTCACCGAGCTTGGGCTCGTCCACGTTTATATGGGCGCTTAAGATCAAAAGCGCATCGTCAGAGCTCATCTTGCCGAAGTCGAACCAGAATACCATGCGGTCTTCGCTGTTATCGTCGGTCATGAGCTTCGCATGGTGCCCGCCGTTTACTTTGGCAACGCAGTCCTCGGCAAAGACAAAGTCTTCCGGAGCCCGCAGATCCATTTTAAGCGCGTAGAAGAATCCCTTCGTAAAGGGAGTATCATCGCCGATCTTGACGAAGCCTTCGCCGTCGCCGGACTCCCAGAACGAGAACTCCGCGTCCGTTATGGGGACCATGCCCCCATCATACGCGCCGATGGCAGATATATCGATGTTGGCGGGGATATCGTCCTCCGTGATGGGACTGGTGCTGACAGTGACTGAGTCGATCATCTTCTCCTCTTCCGGAGCTGAGGCACCCCAGACTTTGACCTGATAATCTTCATCAGTACAGGGCATGATCAGATCGAGCACGTGACCATCTTCCTCAAACTCGTACTTGACCAGATCTTCGCCTTTTCCGGTACTGTCGAAACCGTACCAGCGGCCGGCGATGTTGAGATTGGCGGTATAGACCAGAAGATCCGCATACCCGGACCCGTCCTTGCTCACATCCTGTCCGTTTTCTTCCGCGACCTTATTGATCGAGGGGATATTGAATACGATGGTCTCATACCCGTATTCCGGATGTTTGTACGCGCTTATCAAAGTGCTGCTGCTTTGCTGCATGGCCTCGCAGAACGCATCGAAGCTCTCGTAGAGCTGGGGAGTGGGAACGATGCCCCAGTAGGTGTTGCCGTTGCATTCGAGACTTCCCAGGGTACCGCCCTCTTCGATCTGCTTCTTGAAGTATTCTTCGGGCGTTTTGCCATAATCGGTGATTACTTTCTCCGCGAGATATGTGGCCTGAACGAATGTCGTCCTGCCGTCCTCGTCGATCATGATCTGGGTCGCCGTGTCCATGCAGCCCGACAGGAGCCCCATGACCATGACTGCCGCCAGCAGCAGCGCTGTTATCCTGAAATGTCTCTTCATGTCGTTACCTCACGTATTTGATAGTCAGAGGAGATATCTTTACAGAATAAGGATATATTAAAATCTCCGCGTTTTCAATCACGCGGAGATCAAATATGGTGTATGTGAAATGTGCGGGAAAGACATGGCCGCAACTTCCGCAGGCGTCCATGCCCGCAGGGAGGGGCTTGCGGGGGAGCATCAGATGGACCTGATATCGCTCCGGGGTCCTGGCGCTACTCTTTGTTCATCTGCCAGAGATAGTAGACCACGTTGGCCCTGGGGCACTCGGCGTTCACGTCGTACTTGCCGGTGAAGGATCCCTCGAGCAGGCCGCTGAAGCGGGCCCAGTTGTAGGCATCCTCCCACCAGGCGCCTTCGCCGGTCTTATTGGGTTCGCCCACCGCCCTGTAGATGAAGGTCAGAATGTGAGAATTCTTGCAGGTGGACTTGGGACTGAAGGTGGTGGGTGACGTACCGTCGGTGATCCCGTTCTCCACCGCCCAGAGCACCGGCTTATAGAAGTAGTCGCTCTCGCTCACGTCGCTGAAGGGGTTATTCTTGTTCTTGGGTTCGGGACAGCCCTGCGATCTCCAGAGGAAGGTCACCACCTGGCCGCGGGTGCAGGTCTTCGCGGGGCTGAAGGTGGTGGCGGAGGTACCGTCGGTGATCTGGGGCTCGGCGTTGAAGGCCCAGACCACGGAATCGTAGAAGTAGTCGCTCTTGGAAACGTCGGTGAAGGGCACTGTCTTTTCCTTGGGCTTCTCAGACTCTTTAAGCTTGAAGTCGTAGGAGACGTATAAGTATTTTATTTCTTCGTTAAATTCGACATAGGAAGGATCTTCACCGTTTATGCTGACCGCGGTGTTGCCCTCGTCGAAATAGTAGCCTTCGGCGGCGGCGATATCGATGCTCACGCCGTATCTTTTGCCGGCTTCGAACACATCGTTTTTGCCCAGCCTGGTCCATTCCTCGCCGTCGTCGTCGCGCCACCATATGATGGAGAACTGCCCGTTGTCATCGGCAGCGATGGAACAGGACTGTCCGGGATCGACGTCCGCAAGTCTTAAGACTATATCGCCGGTCTTGAGACCCTCTTTGACCTCGGACATGCTCAGATCCACCGATACTATGCGCTCGTCCCCTTCGTCCGACAGAGGATCGAACACGTAGGAGATGATCAGAGTATTCCCGTCCTCGCTTTCATCGATCCTGTTGGGATGTTTGCCGTTGACTATGATCTCGGTGACTGCGGGATCGAAATAATAGCCCTTGCCGGGATATATGGCGAAACGCACTCCGTACTGTTTTCCGGCTTCGAATTCATCACCGTAATCGAGCTTCTTCCAGTCTTCGCTGCCATCGTTGAGATACCAGGTGAAATATCTGTCATCGATGCGATCCACTCCGCAGGAGCCTTCTGGCTGGCAGTCGGGAGGATCGATGACCAGATTGCCAGTCTTGACGCCGGGCTCAGGCATTTCGATTTTGATATCAAAGCTCTCGACGGGGCTGCCCTGGGGCTCAGCCTCGAGGCGGCCGGCGATCTTGACGTGATATTCTTCGTCGCTGAGATTTAGATCGAGCGTTACGGCCCCGTCTTCCTCGGACCAGTAGATGAGGTCTTTGTTTTCCGGAGGATATTCCAGACCGGACAGACCGCCGGGGAAAACTATGCGCAGCTCGTCGACCATCATGGGCTGATACTTCTCGGGTACAAGATCCATGCTGCCATCCTCCGACTGCTCCTCGCTCCTGAACGTGATGCTCTCGACCTTGTAATCGATGATAAGAAGTCCTCCCGATTCGTAGACATCTATGAGGTTATTGCCCTCCATGGCCGTGATGAAATCGTTCAGGCTGTCGTAGGTCACAGGTTCGAATACTGCGCCCCAGTATGTATTGCCTTTGATCTCGATGCTCTCCAGCTGCGCGCCCTCTTTGAGCGGCTCGTTGAAATACTCGCCGGGCGTCAGATTGTTGTCTTTAAGGCCCTGCTCCAGCACATACTGGGTAGAGCCGAACACTACGCTACCGTCCTCTTTGAATTCGATATTGCTCACCTGTGAAAGGCAGCCCGACAGCAGGCTAATGAGCATTACCGCTGTCAGCAGCAGGGCTGCCGCTTTTGTTCGTTTTGTCATGAGATCTGCTTCCTTTCCTTGATCTGTGATCGGAGATATATCTGCGAACGCTATTACGCGCTTTGAAGCCTGCCGCCGTTATTTCTGCATCTGCCAGAGATAGTAGACCACGTTGGCCCTGGGGCACTCGGCGTTGATATCGTACTTGCCTTCGTAGGAGCCTGTGAGCAGTCCTTTGAGATCCGCCCAGTCATAGGCGTCCTGCCACCAGGCGCCCTCGCCTGTCTTGCCGGGCTCGCCCACGGCTCTGTAGATGAAGGTCAGGATGTGAGAGTTCTTGCAGGTGGACTTGGGGCTGAAGGTGGTCGGTGACGTACCGTCGGTGATGCCATTCTTGACCGCCCAGAGCACCGCGTCGTAGAAATAGTCGTTCTCTTTGACGTCGGTAAAGGGGTTGTTCGCGGTCTCGGGCTCGGGGCAGCCTGCCGATCTCCAGAGGAAGGTCACGACCTGGCCTCTGGTGCAGGTCTTATCGGGACTGAAGGTGGTCTCGGAGGTACCGTCGGTGATCTGGGGCTCGTGGCCGAAGGCCCAGACCACGGCGTCGAAGAAATAGTCATCCATGCTCACGTCCTTAAAGGGCATGATGTTGGCTTTGATCATCTCCTGCTCTTCGGGCTTTTCTTCCGCGGGCTTTTCGGGCTCCGCGGGAGCAGTGCCCCCGATCTCGCCCTGTCCGGATGGAGCAGGCTCTGTCGTCACTTCGGCCGGAGCCTCCCCGCCGGTCTGGGGCTCTTCAGCCGCCGCCGGAACAGGGTCCGAAGGCTTGGCAACATACTCGCCGGGCAGGGTGTACTGACCTTCGATATAAAGGCAGCTGCCGGTCCTGCCGACGTAGAGACCTTCGTTGGTCTCGTCCCAGAGCCGGCAGATCACGTCGTCGCTCACGAGGAAGCCGTCGTTTACGGGCACGGTGCAGTCGAAATAATAGGTGTGGCCGGCCAGGAACTCCTCTTCGGGATCCATCACGCTCTCTTTGCCGCGGCTGCCGTCGTACCACAGCCAGGAGGCGTTGCCGATATCGGCGGCCCCCATGGGATAGACCTCGAGCCTTGCTTCCTTCATCTTTTCGGCGGGACTCCAGCCCTCCTCAGGCTTACCTATCTTGAGATTGGCGTTGATGATGTACTTGTTGCTCAGATAGCCCTTGATAGTGACGCTGTAGGCCTCCTCCCTGAGATGGAGCGTCGCTTCGGCGAAATGTTTGTCCGGGCTCACGGCGACAGCATCGTCGTCGGTGTATTCGGCGACGCCTTCGGGGAAGTAGATGTTTATGACCTTGACTATCTTACCGGCCAGATCGGGATCGTTCTCAGCGCCGGTGTCCTCGATCGCCTCCGCGCGGGAGGGGACGTCGATGGTGAAGGCCGCGGTCTGGCGGCCCTCCTTAACAGAGGTCTCCACCCTGAATTCGCTTATGGTACCGTCCTCGACGAGAGCGAGGAACTCTTCGAGTGTATCGTACCAGACGGTCTCGGAAGCGATGCCCCAGTACTCTCCGCTGTCGATGGTCCTCGAGGTGAGGGTCTCGCCGGCCTCGAGCTCATCCTTGAAGTATTCCTGGGGAGTCTGGCCTTCGGCGTCTATTTCCGACTTCGGCACCAGCTCCTCGATGTTATAGCCGACCCGGCCGTCGTCGGTGAATCTGACCTGTATGTCGGTCATGACGCAGCCGCAGAGCAGGACCAGCAGCATGGCGGCCGTCAGCAGCAGTACCGGCATCCTGAAACGTTTCTTCATGTTGTCACCTCACAAACTTTATCATCAAAGGAAAGCATCTTTCATATATAAGGATATATTAAGATCTCCGCGTTTTCAATCACGCGGAGATCAAATACTGAAAATCAGGTAGGGAGGCGGATATCGCGCGGCGGGCGGCGCTTTTATAGGAACGGCGCCGCGCCCGCGTTATCTCTGCATCTGCCAGAGGTAGTAGACCACGTTGGCCCTGGGGCACTCGGCGTTGATATTGAAAGAGCCGCCGTAAGAACCGTCAAGGAGCCCCTGTCTGTCGGCCCAGTTGAAGGCATCCTGCCACCAGGCACCCTCGCCGGTCTTTTCCGGTTCGCCCACCGCTCTGTAGATGAAGGTCAGGATGTGGGAGTTCCTGCAGGTGCTGCCGGGACTGAAAGTCGTCGGCGTGGTGCCGTCGGTGATGCCCTTCTCCACCGCCCAGAGGACCGGCTTGTAGAAGTAATCGGACTCATTGACGTCGGTGAAGGGGTTTTCTGTCGCTTCGGGCTCAGGGCAGCCGGCCGCTCTCCAAAGGAATGTCACCACCTGGCCTCTGGTGCAGGTCTTCGCCGGACTGAAGGTAGTGGCTGAAGTGCCGTCGGTGATCTGCGGATCATGGCCGTATGCCCACACCACGGCGTCATGATAGTATGCGTCTTCGGGAACGTCAGTGAAGGGAAGCCCGGAAGCGGAGGCTTTGGGCACTCCCGGCCTGACCGGCCCCTGCGAGGGCGAAGC
>JAEEIC010000033.1 GCA_016281165.1 Bacillota bacterium
AAGGACTGGGAGTGCCACTGCGGAAAATACAAGAGGATACGCTACAAGGGCATAGTCTGCGACCGCTGCGGCGTCGAGGTGACCAAGTCCAAGGTCAGAAGAGAGCGCATGGGCCACATCACCCTGGCCACTCCCGTCTCTCACATCTGGTATTTCAAGGGCATCCCCAGCCGCATAGGCCTGGTGCTCGAGATCTCCCCCAGAAACCTTGAGAACGTCCTCTATTTCGCCTATTACATCGTGACCGATCCGGGCGCGACTCCTCTGAGCTACAAGCAGCTGCTCTCCGAGCAGGAGTACAGAGAGGCCAGAGACGAGTACGGCAGCGCCTTCAAGGCCGGCATGGGAGCGGAAGCCATCAGGGAACTGCTCTGCGCCATCGACCTTGACAAGGAGGTCGCCGACCTCAGAGCGGAGCTCGAGGAGACTCAGGGCCAGAAGAGAGTCAAGATGGTCAGACGTCTTGAAGTCCTCGAGGCCTTGAGAGCCGCGGGCAACCGTCCCGAGTGGATGATACTGCAGGTCGTCCCCGTGATCCCTCCCGATCTCAGACCCATGGTCCAGCTGGACGGCGGCCGCTTCGCGACCTCCGACCTCAACGACCTCTACAGAAGGGTCATCAACAGGAACAACAGACTCAAGAGGCTGCTTGAGCTCGGCGCCCCCGACATCATCGTCCGCAACGAGAAGCGCATGCTCCAGGAAGCGGTCGACGCCCTCATCGACAACGGCAGAAGAGGCCGCCCGGTGACCGGCCCCGGCTCCAGGCCCCTCAAGTCTCTCTCCGACATGCTCAAGGGCAAGCAGGGACGCTTCCGTCAGAACCTGCTGGGCAAGCGCGTCGACTATTCCGGCCGTTCGGTAATAGTCGTAGGGCCTTCCCTCAAGTTCTACCAGTGCGGTCTTCCCAAGAAGATGGCCCTGGAGCTCTTCAAGCCCTTCATAATGAAGGAACTGGTCAAGAACGGACAGGCTCACAACATCAAGAGCGCCAAGAGGATGGTCGACAAGGTCCGTCCCGAGGTCTGGGACGTGCTGGACGAGATCATCAAGGATCATCCCGTCCTCCTCAACCGCGCCCCGACCCTGCACAGGCTGGGCATCCAGGCCTTTGAGCCCGTGCTGGTCGAAGGCAAGGCTATCAAGCTGCATCCCCTGGTCTGCACCGCCTACAACGCCGACTTCGACGGCGACCAGATGGCTGTGCACGTGCCTCTCTCCGTGGAGGCCCAGGCGGAAGCCCGCTTCCTGATGCTGTCGGTCAACAACATACTGGCGCCCAAGGACGGCTCCCCCATCACCACCCCGACTCAGGACATGATCCTCGGTTCCTACTATCTTACTTATCCCGGCGTCTGCGCCAGGGAGAACGAGGACGGCAGCAGGGACACCCGCATAGACGAGTTCGAGGATCTCGTGAGCTTCACCAGAAGCTCCGGCGAGAACGGCGACGAGTGGGTATGGGAAGACGCCAGGGAAAAGGACCCCGAGAAGAAGTTCCTCAGAGTTCCTCTCGACGCGGCCGAAGCCGCCGACGCCGGCCTTAAGGAGAAGCTCCTCAGCCCGACCGAGATCAGGAACAGGCAGGAAGGCTTCGTAAGAGTACCCGAACAGGGCGACGGCAAGGTCTTCTGCGACGAGGCCGAGATGCTCATGGCTTACCAGACCGGGAACATCGGCATCCACGCCCGCGTCAAGGTCATGATGGATGACGGCGAGAGAAAGCAGCTCGTCGAGTCCACCGTCGGCCGCTTCATCTTCAACGAGCAGATCCCCCAGGATCTGGGCTACATCGCCGACAGAGAGGAAAGACCCTTCTCCATGGAGATATGCAGGCTCGTAAAGAAGAAGGACCTCACCGACATCATCGACCGCTGCTTCAGGCGCCACGGCAACACCGAGACCGTCAAGATGATGGACCACATAAAGGATACCGGCTTCAAGTATTCCACCAAGGCGGCCATCACCATCAGCATAGGCGACATGCTCATGCCGCCCCAGAAGCAGGATATCATAGACGCGGCCCAGGTCAAGGTCGACAAGTACCAGGCGGCCTACAGGCGCGGCCTCATGAGCAACAGCGAGCGTTACGAGAAGGTCATCGAGATCTGGCACAAGGCTACCGACGACGTGGCCGACGCCCTGATGAACTGCCTGCCTCCCGACAACAACCTCAAGATCATGGCAGACTCCGGCGCCCGCGGTTCCAAGAACCAGATACGTCAGATCGGCGGCATGAGAGGCCTCATGGCCAACGCCACCGGTAAGACCATAGAGGTGCCCATCACCGCCAACTTCAGAGAAGGCCTGTCGGTAATGGAATACTTCCTCTCCTCCAACGGCGCCAGAAAGGGCCTGGCGGACACCGCTCTGCGTACCGCGGACTCCGGTTACCTCACCAGGCGTCTGGTCGACGTCTCCCACAACGTCATCGTCAGGGAGAACGACTGCGGCACCGACGAGGGCATAGAAGTCAGGGCTTTCACCGACGACAAGGAGACCATCGAGCCTCTGAGGCTGAGGATCGCGGGCCGCACCGCCCTCGAGGACATCGTCCATCCCGGTACCGGTGAGATCATGGTCGAGGCCGGCGAGGAGATCAGCGACGAGCAGGCTGCCGCCATCGAAAAGGCCGGCGTCGAGACCGTCAAGATCCGCTCGGTCATGACCTGCGCCTGCGAGCACGGCGTCTGCGCCAAGTGCTACGGCAGGAACCTGGCGACGGGCGAGCACGTGACCATAGGCGAGGCCGTAGGCATCATCGCCGCCCAGTCCATAGGCGAGCCGGGCACCCAGCTCACCATGCGTACCTTCCACACCGGCGGCGTCGCGTCCAGCGAGGACATCACCCAGGGTCTTCCCCGTGTGGAGGAGCTCTTCGAAGCCCGCAAGCCCAAGGGCCTGGCGGTCATCACGGAGATCGCC
>JAEEIC010000244.1 GCA_016281165.1 Bacillota bacterium
ATACGCGGGCGTGACGGCGGCGGCCATACAGATGAACGGGCAGCTGATGCAGGTCGAGGGAGGCATTGCCGCCATCGAAGCGGGCCTCGCTCAGCAGGGCCTCGATCCTCAGTCCGCCGCGGCGGCCCTCGCGGCCATGGAAAAGGAGGCTGAGGCTCTTCCCGCGAGCGCGGAGGAGATACGCCTGAACTACGCGGCCCTTGCCGCGGCCCAAAAGGAGATAGACGCGGGCTGGCGGCAATATCACGACGGAGTCGACGAGTATCACGACGGCCTGCGGGCCCTTGAGGACGGAGAAAAGGAGCTGGCCGACGCGGAAAAAGAGCTGGCCGACGCGGAAAAGGAGCTTGAAGACGCGAGGCAGGAACTGGCCGACGGCAAAAAAGAGCTCGACGACGCCAAAAAGGAACTGGAGGACGGCAGAAAAGAGCTGGACGACGGCTGGGCAGAGTACTACGACGGCCTCAAAGAATACGAGGACGGAGTCCGCGAGTATGAGGACGGACTTAAGGAATACGAGGACGGTCTCAGAGAGTACGAAGACGGCAAAAAGGAGTACGAGGACGGCCTGATCGAGCTTGCCGACGCGAGAAGGACCTTGAAGCGCGAGACCGCCGACGCCGAGAAGAAGATCGCCGACGCCGAGCAGGAGCTTGCCGACGGCGAGAAGGAATACGCCGACGGCTATCAGGAATATCTGGACGGTAAGAAGGAGGCGGAAGAGAAGATCGCCGACGCCGAGGACAAGCTGGCCGACGCCCAGGACAAGCTGGACAAGATCATCAGCTGCAAGTGGTATGTGCTTGACCGCGACTCCAACCCCGGATACCTGAGTTTCGGGCAGGACGCCGACAGGATCGCGAACCTGGCCCGGGTCTTCCCCATGCTCTTCTTCATGGTCGCCATGCTGGTCTGCCTCACCACCATGACGAGGATGGTAGAGAGCGACCGCGTGCAGATCGGGTCCCTCAAGGCCCTGGGCTATTCGGCCTTCAGCATCTCCCGCAAATACCTGCTCTACGGCGCGATACCGACCCTTATCGGCAGCGTCATCGGCCTTGCCATCGGCTATACCCTCTTCCCGACCATGATATTCACGGCCTGGCAGATCATGTACGAGGTCCCCAGGCTCACTCTCGAGAGCTTCGTGAACATATCGCTCTTCTCCGCGGGCTTCGCCCTGCTCTGCACGGTCGGCGCGACCCTCTGGGCCTGCGTCTCGACCCTTTCCGCTGTTCCCGCCGCCCTGATGAGGCCCAGAGCCCCCAAGGCGGGCAAGAGGATATTCCTCGAGTACATAAAGCCCCTGTGGAAGCGCATGGGCTTCTTCAGAAAGCTGACCGCCAGGAACCTGCTGCGCTATCAGAAGCGCTTCTGGATGACCATCCTGGGCATAGGCGGCTGCACAGCCCTCATTATCGCCGGCTTTGGCCTGCGCTCCTCCCTTCTCGTCACCATGGACCGCCAGTACAAGGACATCTTCCTCTACCAGGCCCAGCTCACCGTTGACAGCGAGGCTTCGGACGAGGACAGGGCGGGCATAGAAAGATTCCTCGAAGGGAGCGCTTACGTCAGCGACCACATGTCCTGCCGCATGGAGACCGTGACCTTCGAATCCCCCGAATACACCATCGGCGGCTACGTGGAGGTCTGCGAAGGCGATGAACTGCCCCGCTTCGTCGACGCTCACGTCTTCGGCAGCGGCGAGCCTCTGGCGCTCACGGACGACGGCGTCATCATCGGCACCAAGCTCTCGGAGCTTCTGGGCGTCGGGCCCGGGGACTACATGACCATAGACGCGGACGAGCGCGCGCAGGTCCGGGTCAGCGGCGTCATGGAGCACTACATCGCCCACTTCGTCTACATGACTCCCGCCTATTACGAGGAGGTCTTCGGGAGCGCTCCCGAGACCAACGCGTACCAGGTCCGCCTCACCTCGGGAGACAGGGATCTCTGCGCCGAGTTCTTCACCGAGTATCTGGAGCTCAAGGGGGCGTCCTCGGCCCAGCGCATGGAGAACATACGCGACACCTACCAGCACAGCATGGAGAGGGTGGATTTCGTCATCGTCATCGTCATACTCTCGGCGGCTGCCCTGGCCATGGTGGTGCTGCACAATCTTTCGAGCATAAATATCACCGAGAGGCGCCGGGAGCTGGCCACCATCGAGGTCCTGGGCTTCTACGACCACGAGGTCTCGGCCTATATCTACCGCGAGAACGTGGTCCTGACCGTGCTGGGAATCGCTCTCGGCATTGGTCTCGGCCGGGCGCTCCACGCCTGGCTGGTCAAGACCGTGGAGATCGATCTGATGATGTTCGGAAGAGACACCGACCCCAAAGCGTATCTGTGGGCGGCCCTGCTGACCGCGGCCTTCTCCCTCATCGTGAACCTCCTCACCAGCAGGAGCCTGAGGGAGATAGACATGGTCGAGAGTTTAAAGAGCGCGGAATAGGGCGCGGGCGGGACTGTTTTCCCCCTCGCGGGAGCTATGATATCGCAAATACGCCGCGGATATAAGCTTGCGCCGCGGTCTCAAAAGGAGGTCTCACATGAGAGGTTTCAGCGAAAAAGACTACAAGATATTCGAGATGTTCAGCAAACAGTGGGCCCTGGCGACCGCCGGGACTCCCGGGCACTTCAATTCCTGCACCATCGCCTGGGGCGCCATGGGGACCCTCTGGTCCCGGCCCGTGATCACGGTCTACCTGCACCCCTCGCGCTATACCTGCGGCTTCTTTAAGGAGAACGGGCTCTTCACCGTGAGCTTTTATCCCGAGAGCTGTAAAAAGGCCCTGGGAGTCATGGGCTCGAGGTCGGGACGCGACTGCGACAAGCCCGCCCTGGCCGGCCTTACTCCCGAAGAGATCGAAGGCAGCGTGACTTTCGCGGAAGCGGAGCTCACCTTCGTCTGCCGCAAGCTCTGCCAGCTCGAGCTCCCGGAGGAAAGTCTCGATCCGCAGATCCGCGAAT